>JAQBQI010000191.1 GCA_028287085.1 Myxococcaceae bacterium | reverse complement strand
GGCGGGGCGGTCAGTTCCAGGCCCCCAGTTCAGCGGTTGCAGGCCCGCGACGCGGGCCGTCCGCAACCGCGAAGTGGGCGGCGTCTCCCGCGGCGCTCGGCCGTCTGAAATGTGTAGAAACGATAGGGCTTCAGCCCCTCGGCACGAGCCGGGCGTCCCAGAGCACACGAAATGTCCGCTCGGTTGGCACCGTCGCCCTGGGGCGGTGCCCCAGATGGCTCTGGCTGTTCGCTTAACACCGATGGGTCTCTACCCCTCCGCCCGCGCGTGGCGGCTGCCGATGCGCGCCGCGAGGCGCCGCAGCACCGCCGACCGCGGGAAGGCCAGGTGCCCCCACACCGGCAGCATCGCCGCCCAGAACAGCGCCACCAGCACCGCCCCGCACTGCATGAAGAGGCGGTCGCCGCCGTGCCCCTCGGCCAGCCGCGAGCGCTCCGGCGACTCCGGTAGAAACTCCACCGTCACCGTCCCGAACAGCTGCGCGGGACAGCCCACGCTCACGCGGTCGTGCCCGGTCAGCTCGTGCCCGCCGGCATCGTAGCGGTACTCCACGTCGCAGCCGCCGGTGCGGCTCGCGACCTGCGCGCGCACCCTGGTGACCGTCGCCGTCACCCGCAGCCCGCGCGCCGCCATCGCGGCGTCGCGGCGCTCCGCCGCCACCGCGGCCCACAGCATCAGCGCGCACAGCGCCATCAGCGCGCTCATCAGCGCCAGCGCCACGCCGCGGCGGGGCGGCGGGCGCGCCTCGTCGAAGACCGCGGACAGCGGCGCGCCGGCCGGGCGCACGGTGCTGCGCCGGAAGCAGGTCGGGCAGCGCGCCCCGGTCGACTCGAAGCCGCGCTGACAGTGGTCGCAGGTGAAGCGCATCACGCCGTGAAGAGGTACGCCCCGAAGCCGAGCGTGTCGCGGCCCCAGCGCAGGTAGGTCTCGCGCCAGCGGGTGATGCGCGCCTTCATGGCGGGCGCGTCGGGGTCGCGCGGGTGCGCCGCCACGTAGCGCTCGACGGCGTTGGCGTAGCGGCCCTCGAAGTGGTCCCACTCGTCGGCGCTGCTGGTGGCGGAGTAGCGCGGCGTGAGCCCCTCCGCGACGCCCGCGAGGACGTTGTCGGCGTGCGTGCCGTAGGCGTCGCGCGCCGCGCCGAAGGCCTCCAGGTACTCGGCCGCGGGCTCGCGCGCCCAGTAGCTCTCGCCCACGAGCAGCAGTCCCCCGGGGCGCGCCCAGGCCTTCATCGCGCGCAGCATCGCGCGGTAGCCGCCGTCGGGAATGGCCCCCACGTTGATCACCAGGTCGAAGGTGCCGAAGCCGTCGAGGAAGTCCTCGATGGCCGCCTCGTGCAGCGCCACCGTCGCGGGTGGGGGCAGCGTCGCGAGGCGCGCGCGGGCCTCGGCCAGCAGCGGGGCGGAGCGGTCGACGCCGACGCCGTGGGCCCCGTAGCGCGCGAGCACGCGGCGCAGGATCTCCCCCTTGCCGCAGCCGAGGTCGAGCACCCGCGCGCCCGGCGGGAGGGCGCAGAGCTCGATGATCCGGTCGACCTTCGCGGGGTCGAGCGGCGAGCAGATGTCGTGGTCGGTGAAGGCGATGGCGGAGAACTTCGCGCGGTCCATGGAGGCGGCACTGAGCACCATGGGCGCGGGGGCTGTCTACCCTCCGGGGCGGGGCGCTGATATCCCTGCCGGCATGGTCCGCAAGCTTGCTTCGATTCAGCGGGTGCTCGAGATCGTCCCCATCGTCGGCGCCGACGCCATCGAGGCGGCGCGCATCAACGGGTGGCAGTGCGTCGTGAAGAAGGGCGCCTTCGCCGTGGGCGACGCCGGGGTCTTCCTGGAGATCGACTCGGTCCCGCCCGACACCGAGGCGTACCGCTTCCTGTGGACGCAGAAGAACGCCGTCCCGGCCGAGGGGACGCGGCCGTCGAACTTCCGCATCCGCACGCGCACGCTGCGCGGCTGCCTCTCGCAGGGGCTGCTGCTGACGCTCGCCGAGGCGGGCCTCGACGGCGACTTCGCCGACGGCGAGGACGTCACCGAGCGCATCGGCGTGACCAAGTACGAGCCGGTGATCCCGATGGGGTCGGCCGAGCTGCGCGCGGGCTTTCCCTCGGCGGTGCCGAAGACCGACGAGATGCGGGTGCAGTCGGTGCCGGAGGTGCTCGCGGAGATCGCCGGCAAGGCCTACGTGATCACCCTGAAGTACGACGGCACCAGCGCGACCTACGTGGTCGACCCCAACGACGACACCTTCCACGCGTGCGGCCGCAACTGGTCGATCGTCGAGGGCAACAACCCCTACTGGGTCGTCGCGCAGCGCCACGGCATCGAGCAGAAGCTGCGCGCGCACGGCGGGCGCTACGCCATCCAGGGGGAGATCTGCGGCCCGTCGGTGCAGAAGAACCCGCTCGGGCTGCGCGAGGCGCGGCTCTACGTGTTCAACGTGCGCGACCTCAGCACGGGGCGCTACGTCAGCGACGGCGAGATGCGCGCGCTCTGCGCCGAGTGGGAGCTCGAGCCCGTGGCGATCGTCGAGGAGGGCGAGTGCTTCGGGTACGACCAGGCGGCGCTGCTCGCGCTCGCCGAGGGGCTCTACGCGGGCACGAAGAACCAGCGCGAGGGCGTCGTGATACGGCCGCGGGTGGAGGCCTTCAGCCCGACGCTGTCGAGCCGGCTGTCGTTCAAGGCGATCTCGAACCGCTTCCTGCTCGCCGAGAAGGACTGACCCTTCGGTCCGCTTCCGGACCGGGGTGCAGGCGAACGCCTCCACCCCGGTCGGGAGCCTCTTCAGTGCGGTTCCTGGCGTCGCGGCGGCGCGCGCTGGTAGGCCGCGCGGTCGTGACGATCGAGCGGTGGCAGGCGTGGTGGCGGCGGCAGGGCTTCGGCGCGCAGCCCCCCGCCACGCCCGCGGCCGCGCTCGAAGCCAGCGGGTGGCTGCGCTCGGTCGGCGGCGGCAGCCCCTACCTCGCCCTCTTCGCGCGCGGCGGCTTCACGCCCGCGCAGGTCGAACGCACCCTCGCGCTGGTGCGCGACCACCTCGGCGACCTGCGCTCGTTCTCCCTCGACAGCCCCGAGCGGTGCGGTCCGCGCGTCGAGGCCCTGCGCGCCGCGCCGTGGGCCTACTCGGCGAGCGCGACCGGGGGGTAGGCCTCGGGCGTGCGCGCGCGCTCGGCGGCGACCGCGGCGGCCTCGAGGTTGGTCACGGCGAAGTAGCCGTCGGTCGACGCGCAGACGGAGATGCCGTCGCCGATCTCGAACACGACCAGCACCGGCACGTCGAGCTCGTCGACGCGCACGAGGCCGCGCTTCGTCGAGGCCCACACGAGCAGCGACGCGCCGACGTCGAGCGCGACGACGCGCCCGCGCGCGCCCACCGCCACGCCGTTCACCGCCAGCCGGCCCGCCTGCTCGACCCGCCACCCGCCGTCGTCGACCAGCACGACGCACCGCGCCGCCGTCGCGCACAGCACCCGTCCGTGCGCGAGCCACGCGACGTGCTCGATCGGCGCGCCCGCGTCGCACACCCGCGTCCCCGTCGCGGTGGCGCGGTCGATCGCCCAGAGCTCGCGGTTGCCCTTGCCCGCCGCCGCGAGGAAGGCCCGCCCGTCGTAGCGGGCGGCGTGCACGGAGCCCGCCGCGCGGGCCACGAGGTCCGACGCCCGCAGCGCGCCGCGCTCGACCCAGCAGAAGCGGAACCGCCCCCGCCCCTCCGGCTGCCAGCCCCACGCGAGGGCGCCGCGGTTCTCGGTGAGGTTCTCGTCGGCGAAGAGCGCGACGCCCGGCGCGGCCGCGATGATCTCGTCGTCGCGGTCGGGCGGGTCGGTGCCGAGGTAGTCGAGGCCGACGTGGCCCGGCTCGGCCCGGCACGCGTGCCACGACGGCTCGGCCGAGTCGCCGGTCTCGTCGAACTCCTCGGTGTTGTCCTCCACCGCGGCGGCGAGGCGCTTGCTGAAGGGCCCGCGGTGGGGGAAGACGAAGGGGCGCGTCGGGGCCTTCGCCCGGTCGGCCGCGGCGAGCAGGGCGTCGAGGTGGGTGACCGCGTAGCTCTCGCCCTCGCCCGCGAAGACGGCGCCGCCCCGCCAGGCCCGCGCGTCCGACGCCTCCAGGGCGAAGCGGTCGAGGAGCACCGGCCCGGCCGCCGTCGACCCGATCGCGTAGGCGAGATAGGGGATTCGCCCGACCGCCACCAGCACGCGATCGTCGCAGGTCGAGACGAGCTGGTTGAGCCCCCAGTACGTCTGCGCCTCGCGCACGAAGCCCCCGCGGGTGCGCCGGAAGACGTCGACGAATTCGATCGAGCAGACCCACACGCGCTCGGCGCCGAAGTAGGCGAGGCCGAAGACGTCGCGGCCCTTGAAGACCAGCGCGGCCTTGCCCGTGGCGGCGCTCACCTCCCAGACCTTCGTCCCGTCGCCGGAGGCCAGGAAGGCCTTCCCGTCGGCGCGCCGCGCCGCGTAGATGTTGGGGTCGCGGCTCTTCAGCTGCGACGCGCGGAAGGCTTCACCCTCGACCCAGCCGAAGACGTAGCGGCCGTCGGGCAGCGACCGCCAGCCCCACTCGTGCTCGCCGTCGTAGTGGGTGAAGCCCTCGCCGCCGAAGAGGGCCTCGTGCGGGAGCTTCGCGTCGAGCGCCTCCGGGCGGCCGAAGAGCAGCTCGACGCCCGCGGTGGTCTCGCTCGCGGCGCGCGAGTAGCGGCCGCGCGGGGCGACGGGGCGTCGACGGGCGGGTGCGGTGGGGGCGGGCATCGGGGGGCCGAGGCTACCAAACGTGAGGCGCGACGGGGCCGCCCGATTACTCGCGCGGGTACTCCAGCCGGTAGCAGCGCTCGGCGCCGGGGACCTTCACGCCGAGGTCGCGGTACGAGAGCCCCTCGATCTCGCCGGCGGCGTCGCGCGCGGCCTCGGTGACGAGCACCTCGTTGGAGGTCGCCACGTCCTCGCCGAGCTTGCTCGCGGCGTTGACCTCCTGGCCGTACACGTCGACGTCGCCGATGCGCAGCACGCGGCCGAAGCCGACGCCCACGCAGAGCAGCACCTGCAGCTCGGAGGGGCGCCGCGCGTTGAAGGCCTGGCAGACGTGCTGCATCGCGACGGCGCACCGCACCGCGCTCGCCGCCCGCTTGAACAGGATCAGGAAGCTGTCGGCCTCGACCTTCACCAGGATGCCGTCGTGCTCGGCGACGAGGGGCAACAGCAGCCGCTTCTGCTCGTAGATCTCCTGGAGGAAATGGATGATCCCGTAGGCCTCGACCTGGCGCGAGAAGCCCGCGAGGTCGGTGAACATCACGGCCCACTCCTCGCCGAAGAGGTCCCAGATGCGCTGGTCGATGCGCGCGGCGTCGGCGCCGGGGAGGGCGCGCTGCGCGATGAGGGTCCAGAGGCGGGCCTCGCTGCCCTTGAGCTCGTCGTCGGGGTTGGTCTTCATGGCGTCGGCGCGCAAGTCTCCCACGGCTGGCGCGAGCGCAGCTCCTCCACGGGCAGCTCGCCCGCCGCGCGTTGCCCGCTCGCGGCGTCGACCACGCGGTAGGAGAGCGTCGTCCCGCCCATGGGCTGCGACTCGACGAAGACGCACCGGAGTTCGCCCTCCTCGAAGCCGCACTGCGCTTGAATCGCGGCGAGCAGCTGCTCTTGATGGAGGTGGCCTTCGCCGAAGTTCCAGCCCAGGGCGAGGCCCGCGACGATCTCGCCGTCGAGCCACTCGTAGTCTTCGAGCGCGTCGACGGCCTTCGGGACGAGCAGGGGCAGCGCGCGGCCGTGCAGGTGCATCATCCGGAAGCCCATCACCTTGCCCACGAGGCCCACCGCGGTGGGCCGGTCGTAGAAGCGCGCGAGCTGGTCGTAGACCCAGCCGCTGCTGGTCGTGAGCCGCGCGAGCTTGCGGTACGACTCGCCCCGGAAGAGCCACACCGACCACGCCCAATTGCCCGCGTAGTAGCGCATCGCCAGCAGGAAGGACACGCGCCCCGGCCAGAGGTTGCCCGCGATCGGGAGCGCGACGAGGGTGACGGCGAGGAGGGCCGCGATGGGGGTCGCGCCGAGGGAGAGCAGCGACACCTCGGGGTGCGCCCAGAAGAGGGCGAGGCCGCCGTAGACGACCATGAAGTTCCACTCGATGGGCACGCCCATGGGGACGTGGCTGGTGATGTACCCGTGCAGCGCGAACATCATCAGCACCGCGACCACGGGCGGGGTTCCGAGCGGCGTGAGGAGGAAGGCCACGGGCACGCCGAGCTCCATGGCGGTGCCCGCGTGGGCGAGCGCGGTGGCGAGGGTCGAGGGGCGCAGGTCGCGGGGGTAGTCGCGGTACATGCGCCGGCGCAGCCACGGGAAGCGCGTGAAGGGCCCGTTGCTGGTCATCACGCAGACGACCGTGGGGAAGTGGTGGTTGAGCTTGGAGAAGCCCGCCCAGAACCACAGCGCGAGCTGCACCGCCTTGGCGCCGGCGATCCAGTGGGGCGTGGCGACGACGCAGAGCAGCGTGACCCAGTAGTGCTCGGCGCGCGCCGCGAGGAAGAGGGTCTTGTCGAGCACGCCGAGCGCCGCGACGAGGGCGACGATGGGCGCGAGGTGCGCGCCGTGGAGCTCGGGCGCGAGGAGCGCGCGCACGGCGACGACGAGCAGCGCGAGGTAGAGGCCGACGTCGAGCAGCGAGCGGGTGGGCGCGCCGATGAGGGGCAGGCCCGGGAAGAGCGGGAGCTTGGTGGTGCGCGGGCGCAGGAAGTAGAGGAAGCCGCCGACGGGCGGGAGGTAGCGGCCGGAGAGCGGGCCGCTGCCGCAGCCGAGGCCGAGCACCTCGAAGAGGAGGCTCCAGACGATGGCCTTCTGGAAGGCGAGCGGCTGGAGGGCCCAGGTGCCGAGCGTGGCGACGCCGCCGAGCGAGGGCGAGCGGGAGCAGAAGAAGATCCAGGCGCCGACGTAGAGGCAGAGCTTCAGGAGGTAGAAGACGAAGACGCCCGGCGGGGTGCCGTAGCCCTGCATCGCCCAGGCTTCGCAGACCATGCGGCCGCGCTCGTCGAGGGGCTTGCGCAGCCACCCGAGCGGCTCGTAGGGGGCTGGGATCGGGTCGAGGAGTCCCATCGGTCGAGGCTACGGCCAACGCGCGTCTCGCAATAGAGTGGGGCGCAGACCATGACCCTCGCGCTGCTCTCGCCGACCTTCACCGCCCCGGAGCAACTCGCGCGCGCGGTGCGCGACCGGGGCTACGCGGTGCTCACGCCCGAGGCCGTCGCCGCGTGGTCGGGCGCGCCGCTGGCGTCGCTCGACGCGTGGCGCGCCGACTGGGAGTCGCTGCCCGCCGACGGCTACCTGAAGGACGGCGGGCACTACCGTCGGCGGCGGCACTCGTGCTTCGTGGTCGACGCCGCGGGGGTCGCCGCGGTGCCGCACCGCGCGCACTGGCAGCCCGTGGAGTACAACGCGCTGCACGGCGGAATGGAGCGGTGGTTCGAGCCGATGCCCGCGGCGACGGCGGCGTCGGGCGCGTGGGCGGCGCTGCTGCGGGCGCTCGCGGCGACGTGCACGGCGCTGCGCCCGGGGGTGGCGAGGTGGTTCGTCGAGGCGCACCAGTTTCGCATCGACACCACCGACGGCATCGGGCGACCGACGCCCGAGGGCGCGCACCGCGACGGCGTCGACTTCGTGGCGGTGGCGCTGGTCTCGCGCGAGGGCGTGAAGGGCGGCGAGACGCGCGTCTTCGAGGCCGACGGGCCGCGCGGCGAGCGCTTCACGCTGACGGCGCCGTGGACGCTGCTGCTGCTCGACGACGCGCGGGTGATCCACGAGAGCACGCCGATCCAGCCGACGGGCGGCGCGGCGGGGCACCGCGACACGCTGGTGATCACGCTGCGCGGCAGCGCGGGTGAGGTCAGCGCAGGTCGACGCCCGTCGGCGCGAAGCCCGCGCGGAGGTACGCGTCGGGCGACGGGGCGTGGGTGCCGTCGTAGGGCGTCGCGGCCCAGCGGCCCGTGACGTAGTCGCGGTGCAGGTGCACCACCTGCCAGCCGGGGACGAGGTCGGCGAAGGCCGAGCGCGCGAAGGCCTCCGTGGGCACACCCTCGCCGCGCCACGCGATGCCGACGGGCGACTCGCCGAGGAGGCGGTCGACGCCCGGGTCGTAGCGGTCGTTGCGGTTGGTGTCGTCGTAGCCCTCGAGGAAGGCCGCGGCGACGGGGACGCCGCCCACCGGTGCGACGACCGCGGGGGGGGGCGCGCCGGGCATCGTCACGGCGACGGTCGCGTAGGGGGCGTCGGGGCCGAAGGGCAGCGCGGTGTCGGCGGTGCGCGCGGCCTCGGCGCCGGGAAGGTCCCAGCGGAGCGCGGCGCGCGGCGCGGCGAAGCTCGCCCCCGGGCTGGTCTGGAACACCAGGGCGAAGGCGTTGATGCGCGCGAGCGCGGCGGGGCGCGGGTCGCGCACGAAGGTGGTGCGCGTGCGGGAGTCGTCGTCGACGAGCACGAGCGCGTCGTCGGCCGTGCGCTCGAAGCGGAAGCGACCGTCGCCGCCGGGGATCTCGAAGACCGCGCCCGCGGTGGTGGCCGTGAGCAGCCCGGGGACGGTGTAGCCGACGCCGCTCCAGCCGGGCTCGGCCGCGCCGTCGGGGGTGTAGGGGTAGAAGTGCCCGCCGGAGAGCGTGGCGAGCGTCAGGGCGAGGCGCGTCTCGGAGAGCGACAGCACGCCGTTCACGCGGAACGGGGACTCCGTGCCGTCGGGCATCGGGAAGAGGGTGTCGACGTCGGTGAGCACCACGTCGCCGCGGTCGGGGTCGGCGGTCTCGTAGCGCACGGCGCGCCAGGTTCCGGTGAGGGTCGACGGGTTGACGGGCGGCGCGTCGGCGAGCGC
>JAQBQI010000190.1 GCA_028287085.1 Myxococcaceae bacterium | reverse complement strand
TCGTGAATCATTGCGCTGCCCATCGTCCACCCCACGAGGCGCCCGGCCTGCTCGGATCCAAGGAAGGTCGTGACCGCAAGGCACCCCGCGAAGAGACCCACGACGGCCCACCGCAAGCGGCGAACGCGGCACGCCGCCGCGACGATCGCGCCGAGCGCCAGGGCGAGGACGGCTGACCTGACCGCCGCGTCGCCGTCGTGGGTCAACGACCGCGAGAGGGCCCAGTGCACCCGCTGGTCGACCGACCGTCCCACGAAGAACGTGACGACCGCGAAGACGAGGGTCGATGGGTCGGGGCCACGAGGCGTGAGGAGCGGCCGGAGCGCGGCCACCTGGGTGGGGTTCCGATCGTTCGCGGGCACATCGGAGGGCATGGGCGACTGTATCTGAAGCGGTCGCCGCCGGGACTGCGCCAGGGGCCCGCTTCCCGAGGCAGTGGGCGGAGTCAGTCTCGCGACGTCCCGTTGTCCGTCGGCTCGATCAGGCGAGGTCTGCCTGGCTTCCGCGGCAGCGGTGGCGGTAGGGGCGCGAGGAGTTCCTACGGGTCGATGTCGAAGCCCTCCGCGAGCCGTACGATGGTCGTCGCGGTGATGTTGGTCTTCGCCGACTCGACGCACTGGAAGACGTAGGTGGCCATCCCCTCGCAGCGGAAGGCCGCCTCCTCCTTCGTCCACCCCTTCGCGGCTCGCAGCCGGCGGTTCGGCACGATCCTCCCGAGCAGCGTGGGTGAGACGAGCCGTTCACCGACACGCGCGGGCCCCCGCCGGTCCCTATGGCGCCGGCGTCAGACGGTAGTTGAAGGTTCCAGACGGAGCACAGCCGATCGTCAACGTGGCGCCGCTGAAGGCTGCGGTCGTGAATGGAATCGTCGCCGGCGCGCAGATGTCGTCGTCGAACGCCGTGTCCTCGTCGGCAAACTCGACGCGGATCTCCGCAGTAAATACCCGGGCGGGCGCGGCGGAGAAGACGGTGTTCCAGAACGGACGGTAGCTGTTGGTCCGGGTCGACGAAGAGCCCCTGTCGCACTCGACGCCTCCCGCGACGGGAGCCGCGGCCCCGGCCGTTCCCACCAGGCTCTGGTGCGACGGCTGGCCCGGCACATGCCACCACGGCGAACACATCTGCCATGGCTCGTGCGGGTGCAACGGCGGATGCATCTGCGTCTTCGACGAGATCGATTGATCCGGTCCCTCACCGCCGCGGCGACTCGCAGCGCCAGCGGCCGAAGCCCTCCGAAACCAGCGTGTCGCCCGAGGAGCACTCCGGCAGCAGCCCCTGCGCGCCCCAGTTCACGCGCGACGGCTGAACGCACCGAAGCCCCCCGGCGCTCGTCGCCACCACGAAGTCGCCCGACGAGCAGCTCGACAACCGCAGCACGTCACTGATCGAACGGCACGACAGCCGCCCTCCCCCGCCCGCCACCACGAGGTCGCCGCTGCTGCACGACGGCGGCAGCACCGACGGATTCGTCTGCGCCGCCGCGCTCCTCAGCCCGCCACCCGCCGCCAGCGCCGCCATCACGGCCGCCCCCGCGAGACCCATCAGCCCTTCACGCCTGGTCATGCCGAAACCTCCGCCGCGCAGGGTGCCCCAACGCCGCCCGCCGCGCTTGCCCGCCCGCGCGCCCCGCCGCACGCTCGCGCGACCGTGCGCGTCCTCGTCTACGACCGAACGTGCGTGACCACCGGCGGCGGCCTCTCGCTCCCCTGGGCCGCAGGCAGTCACCTCTACCGCGGCCTTCGGCGCATCGACGCGTCCCTCGGCGTGGCCACCTGGGACGAGGCCCTCGCCTGGCTCGCCTCACGCCCCGTCCCCATCGACGAGATCCAGTACTGGGGCCACGGGACCTGGGGCAACGCCCTCGTCGCCCGCGAGGCCCTCGACGCCTCGTCGCTCTCCCCCGGCCACCGCCACCACAAGCACCTCTCGGCCCTGCGCGAGGGCCTCGCCCCCGACGCGCTCGTGTGGTTTCGCACCTGCGAGACCGTCGGCGCCCGGCGCGGCATCGACTTCGCCGAGCGCCTCTCGGACTTCCTCGACGCCCGCGTCGCGGGACACACGCACGTCATCGGCTTCCACCAGAGCGGCCTCCACGGACTCTCCCCCGGCAAGCGCGCCGACTGGTCCGCCGAGGAGGGGCTCGCCGCCGGGACCGCCGACGATCCGCGCCGCGCCAAGGGGTCGCGCCCGTGGGCGACGCGCACCATCACCTGTCTCGACGGCGCCGTCCCCGCGGAGTGGTTCGCGCGTTGACCGTGACGGCGACGAGCCGCTCGACGATCTGCCGCCGAGTGACGCCAGCGTTCGCCCTGGATCGCCTTCACGGGGTGCCGGTGCCGGTTGCCGTTCACGCGGCACAGCGCGATGGGCGCCGGCGGAGACCGACCAGGGCGAGCGCCACCGCGAGCAGCCCCCAGCGCGGCACCCCCGCTCCAGCGCCTGCGCCCGCGGCACACGACGCGGCGACGGGAGCCCGGGCCTCGGGCGCCACCGCGACGGCGCAGGGCGGGGGAACGTTTCCCAGCGCCCCGTACTGGTGCACCGGGCTCCGGTCGCCGCGGTCGCTCGCCTGGAGCTGCAGGTCGCGGTCGAGCGCCCACGCCGGCAGCTCGG
This sequence comes from Myxococcaceae bacterium, assembly GCA_028287085.1. GTDB lineage: Bacteria > Myxococcota_A > Polyangia > Polyangiales > SCUS01. The sequence goes on along the minus strand of JAQBQI010000190.1, from coordinate 8,689 downwards.
CGCGCAGCCTCGTCAGGATCGCCCCTTCGCCGATGCCGCTGAAGGCCACGGAGGCGTCGTCGTGGCCGAGGCGGGGGTCGGCCCCCTCGCCCACGCGCGAGGCGTTCTCGATCTGGGCGCGGCCCACCCGCAGCGCGCTCTCGGTGAGCCACAGTCGGCCCTCGTGGCGGCGGTTGAGGCGGTCGAAGGCGGCGAGGAAGTCCGCGGCGGGCGAGGTCGGCGCGGCGAAGTCGTAGCTCAGCAGCGCCGGGGTGACCTCGCCGTTGGGGAAGTTCGCCGCCTCGTAGCGTGAGGCCGCCAGCACGAGGAGCAGCAGCCCGACCTCGTCGGCCACGCCCGCGGCGATCATCCGCAGGGGCAGCGTCGGGTGCATCCCGGGCGTCGTCACCCGCACCGGCGTCATCTGGTCGACCCCCTCGCCCGGCCGCAGCCGCAGCGCGAGGAAGTCCATGCGCTGCGCGACGTAGAAGTCGATCACCGGCTCCACCGGCGCCGGGACGCTGTAGCCGCTCTCGCGGAGCCAGGTGCGCAGCGCCGCCGGGTCGTCCGAGCGCACCACGGCGGTCATGTACGGGCCCAGCACCTGCTCACCGATCACCGTGACCAGGGGCCGCTCGGGCACCAGCGAGTCGGGAGTGAGGCCGTCGGCGCAGGTGGGGAACGCGGGGCGCTCGAGCACGGGCGCCGACACCTGGTCGAGCGCCCGGATGAAACGATCACTCGCGAGCTCGATGCGGACGTCGGGCCCGTTGCGGATCGGGAGGATCCAGGAGAACTCCTCCGGTCGGCCGCTGTAGCGGAACTGGTCCCAGAGGACGGTGCGCGCGGCCGAGAGCGAGAGCACCATCCGGTGGTCGGTGACGACCTGCACCGCCCCCGGCGGGGCGAAGCACCCGCCGCAAGCGACCGCCGTCGACGGCGCGACGGCCGCCCCGACCCCCCCGACCCCCAGGAGCACCAACAGTGGGATGTGCGCTTCCATTGCGACGCGTTGGAGCCGCTCTCGCTCGCCGTCGAGGGGGCCCGGAACTCGCGTTGCGCCTGCGCGCAGCCGCGCTGGCGGAAGTCGGCCTCTGCGCGCTCGACCCCCACGACAGCGCGTGGTGTTCGCCACTGGCCGGCCAGCCCTTCCGGCGCGCTCCGGCGCTCGACGGGTTCGCGTGGCTCGGATCGCCGTCGGCGCACACCTGGATCCTCCGTCGCGACGGCAGCGTCCGATGCGTCGACGAGCAACTGCGCGAGGCCCGCAACCGATGGTGCCTCCCGCGCGACGCGCGCCACGTCGTAGGCTGCCTCGACGAGTGCGCCGTCGACCACAACGGTCATGCGATCGAGCCGGCCGACGGTCCGACGGCCCAGGGCGACCTCTCGCCCGGCCTCGCCCCGGGCTCTGCGTTGCTCCCCGCCCTCGGCGGGCAGGTGCGGGGGAGCACCGGCTTCGCGGGCACCGAATGCCTGCTGGGCGTGAATGGCCGAGTCGCGTGCACGTCGGGGCTCGACGCCGAGGTTCGCGGCGACGTGCCGGGGCGGGTGCCGACGGTGCTCGACGCGCTGACGAACGTCGAGGAGGTCCGCGCGAGCGGAGTCTTCGTCTGTGCGCGGCGTTCCGACGGTCGCGTGCTCTGCTGGGGTGACAACGCCGAGGGGTCGCTCACCCGCGCGGCGGCCGACGCGGCGCCGTCGTCGGTGCCGTTCCCGCGGTAGACCGCGTGGCGTCACGGCGCGTGACCGTGCGCACCCTGGCCGACGAACGAAGGCGACGCCGGCCTGCGCGCGGCCTTCGCGAACAACGAGGCCCTCGTGCGCTCCGTCGCGCCCACTTTCGTGCACGGCATGCGACGCGCGGCGCGCACCAACCCGTTGCTCGCCCTGCTCGTCGAGCTGCTCGGCCTCGGGGCGGCGTGGTCGTTCGCGGGGCCCTCCTCGCACGGTCGCTACAACCGCGCGGCACCACCCGTCGCTTGGCGGCGCGCCGTCTATGCTCGCGGGATGACCCCCGCCGCGCCCTACCGCCCGCTGCCCCCGCCCCCGTCGTCGGTGTGGGCGCGCGCGGCCCGCGGGCTGTCGCTGCTCGCGGTCGTGGCGCTGGCGCAGGTGCCCTTCAACCTCGTCGCAGGGCTGCTCTCGTACATCGCGCTCTGTGGTCTGAGGACCGCTGACCCGCCGAGGTGGCCGACCATCGCGGCCTCGCTGTTACAGCTCGGCCTGCACGTCGCCACCTCGCTGGTCACCGCCTATGCGCTCGTCGCCGTCGCCGCGCTGCCCGCCTTCACGCGCGCCCGTCCCGTCGCCCGCGCCGCGCTCGCGCTCTGCGCCGTGGCCTTCGCACAGCCCTTCGTCGCCAACCTCGCGACCGCCCTCGCGCAGCGCTCGGAGTCGTCGGCCTACCGCGCGTCCGTGATCGTCGGGTCCGCCAACCTCGCCTTCGGCTGGGCGGTGGCGGCGGCGTGCACTTCCATTCTTGCGGCGTTGCTCGGGCGCCTCTGTGACGCGCTCGATGCGCCGCGTCCGCGGGGGCTGTGGGCGCTCGTGGCCTGCGGACTCGGGCTGCGCCTCGTCGCACCGGCGTTCACCTGGCTGGAGGGCGCGGCGTCGGTGATCAATCGCCCCGTCGGCCTGGCCTCGCTGCTGGTCTCCACGGCGCTGTGGGCGTTGCAAGCCTGGGGCTGGGCGCGGGCGCTGCGGACGGTCGCGCGGGTGGTCAGCGCGGCGCGGGCGGGGGCGTGACACCCGTCGAGCTCACTGGCTACGTGGCGGCCGGGGATCGGGCGTCCAACCCGGCACCCGGGTGGGCACAATACAATGATGGCTTACAGATCGCCCCGGGATGCGAAGTTCCCGATGGTCGACGAACCGTCGAGTGCGCCGACGCACAGGTTGGAGTCCTCTGCATCGTCGGCAACGCGGGGCAGGGCGAGGAAACCTTCAGCGTCAACCAGCGGATGCGCCTCTCCGTGGGAGTCGATGTGCTGCAGTCGTGCCGCCCGCTGTGCGACACGCCCGTCTCGTCCCGCTGTGACCTCACGCGCGACGGCAACACCTTCCGCGTGAGCGGAGCCATCACGGTCGATGTCGAGTGCGGCGACGGCGACCCGCCGCCGGCCTGCTCGGCCCCCACCGTCGAGTGCCTCACCGAGCCGCTCGCGGCGGGCGACTACGTCGTCACCGACGGCACACGCACCCTCGACTTCCGCGTGCCCTCGACCCTGACCACCCCGATTCCCTGTGCGCCGCGCTGACCGGAGCCGGTGGGAGCGACGACTCTTAGAAGTTGATGCGGGTTGTGAGGCTCGCGCCCCCGGGCGAGCGCTGGACGATCGACGCCGGGCCGAGGGCGTTGACGTAGCCGTTCGCAAAGAGGGTCACGCGGCCGAGGTCGACGCCGACCGAGAGCCATGGCGTCCCGACCACGCGGGTGAGCGAGCCCACGATCACGGGGTCGGTGCAGTGGTCGCCGTATCCGGTCGGCCGCGTGTCGCAGACCGACGTGGTCACCTGGTAGCCCACGACGTCGGGCTGCGTCTGCACGGACATCCCACCGAGGATCGTGACGCGCGAGCCCACGCGCCCGCCGCCGTAGAGTCCGAAGCGCATCAGTCCTTCGAGGCCGACACTCTCGCCCGAAGCGGTGCCCGTCGTGGTGGTCGACGGGCCAGGCGACTCGGTGCGGACGCAGGAGGTCGAGAGCCAGGTGCCGGTACAGTCGGAGTAGGACGTGCGCCGATCCTCCCGATCGACCTGACGCGTGGCGGACACCGCCATCAGGAAAAGCTCGAGGTTCGCGCCGACGACCCACGGGCGGCCGCGCACGAAGGGAGCGCGCAGCACGAGGCCGCCGCGCCAGAAGTTGAAGTTCTCGCGGGGTTGGAGGTCGGGCGACGCGGGGACGAGGCCGCCGAAGCTCCACTCGAACGAGGGGCCGAGCTCGATCAGATCAGAGAGGTTGAAGAGCGCCAGCACCGAGCCGCGGGTGTTGAGTGCGTATTGAGCGCCGCCGTGCTGGACGCGCGTCGCGGACCCGGTGTTGCTCGCGTCGTAGGCGAAGGAGCCCTCCAGCGCGACGCGGTTTCGCGCCACTGGCGGGCCGGCCGCCCTCGGCGCCGAAGGGGTCGGCAGCACAGCGGACTGACGCACCACGAACGTCGTCTCGGTCACCCCGTAGTAGGGGCCACACCCGACGAGCAGCAGCACCGCGATCCCCACTCGTCGAAGCATGATCGCGCACGATAGCAACGCGCGAACCACGCGAACATGGCTGCGGAACGGAGGTCAGGAGGGCGGCGCGGGTATGACGAATGGGTCGTGCCGCGGGCGGCGGCGCCCCGGTGCCCCCCGGCTCAGCCCTTGCCGCAGACGGCGGTCACCTGGCGCAGGTCGGTGAGGCCGTCGAGGGCCTTCTCGATGCCGTCCTGCAGCAGCGTGGTCATGCCGCCCGCGACCTCGCGCACGCGCAGCTCGTTGACGCTCGCCTTGTGCTGGATCGCGCCGCGCAGCGCGTCGTCCACCACCAGGAACTCGTGCAGCCCGATGCGGCCCTTGTAGCCCGTCTGCCCGCAGGCGGCGCAGCCCTTCGCGCGCGGAAGCATGGCGCCCGGGTCGTCGCGCAGCGCCTGGGTCTTCGGGTGCGGCCCGCCGTACATCTTCTCCAGCTCGTCGACCTCGCGGCGCTCGGGGTGGTAGTGCTCGACGCACTTCGGGCACAGCCCGCGGGCGAGGCGCTGGGCGCGCACGCCGGCGAGCGCGTCGCCGAAGGTGAAGCACAGCACAGGCCCACGTCGATGAGCCGCGAGATGGTCTCCGGCGCGCTGTTGGTGTGCAGCGTCGAGAACACCATTTGGCCGGTGAGCGAGGTCTCGACCGTGACCGTGGCCGTCTCCAAGTCGCGCATCTCGCCGACCATGATGACGTCTGGGTCGGCGCGCAGAAACGCGCAGCGCCGCGAAGGTGAAGCCGATGCGCGGGTGCACCTGCACCTGCCGCAGGCCCTGCTGGGTGATCTCCACCCGTCCGCCGCAGCGCGGGCAGAGCAGCGCGTCGACCGCCCACACCCGCTACATCAGGCGCGCCCAGTCGATGCGCCGGGCCGGCATCGGCAGCGGCATCGCCGCTCCGCGAGCGCCGGCCCCCGGTGCCGGCGCCGCTCCGGTCTTCGCGCCACCCGCCGCCGTCGGCGCCGCCTCGGTGCGCCCACACCTCACCGCGGCCTCGACCGGCGGCAGCGGAACCACCGCCACCCGCCACGGCGAGTTCGGCGCCACCACGCCCTGGTAGCGCACCAGCGGCGTGCGCGGCGGCGGCACCAGAGCACTCAACCGGGCCATCAATTCCATCGGCGTAATCACCGATGCGTCGCCAGCGCTGCGCGGCGGTTTCACCCGCCAGGCCACCTTGCCATCAGGCTGGCGCGCCACCCGACCGCTCGCCACCACCGGGCGCGCCATGCACCGGCAGACGGGGATCCGCTCCAGCCCATCGCGATCGTTCGCCGCCACCCGCACGTGCGCATGCAGGTTGAACCCGCTCACCCCCGCCACGAGCCCGCGCGACTTGAGTTCGCCGCGTGCAACGTGGCCGAGCGGGTTCCGGTCGAGCGCAACGACACCGAGGTACGGCCGCGGCAGCCGCTGGTGACCCTCCGGTGACCCTCTACAGCGAGCGCAACGCGGTGTCGTCGCACCTGCTGAGCCCCGACCGCCACCTGCCATGCGACGCCACGCGCGGCGCGGTGGGCGGGCCAGCGCGCGACGGGCTGGTGTTCCGTGTGATCCGCAGGGTGGAGATTACGAAGGCGCTCTCCGCGCTGTGCGAGCTCGCCGCGGCAATGTTCGCGAGCGACCCGGGCCCGATCATCCGCGTGGTGTACCGGTACCGCGCGGGCAAGTTGGAGCGCGTGCCGTTGAAGCCGGTGGGCGGCCGAGTGGTGGCGCTCGAGGGGCCGCGCGCGGTGGTGACGACAGGGCAGCGGTTCTCGTAACGGTGACGGCGGGCGGCGGGGAGCGATGGGCGCGGCCGCGGGCTCCAGGCGTCGGTGATCGCTCGCCGAGAGGCGCTCTGGTAGCGTCGCGCCGATGCGACGGAAGGCGTGGGGGTGGGCAGCGGTGGCGCTCGTGGCGGGATGCGAACAGCCGCGCACCGAGCTCGTGGTGCGCGTCGAGTCCGAGCTCGCCTGGGGCCCCGTACAGGCGGTGCAGTCGGTGGTGCTTACCGTCCGACGCGGCAGCGCGACGGGTCCGCTGCGTAGCGCGCGCACCACGGTGCTCGGAGACGGCGGCGAGCGGCGTCCGCTGCCGCTGCTCGTGGGCGTGACGGCGGCCGACGACGACGTCGAGACGCCGGTGTGGGTCGAGGCGCTGGGTTGCGGCGATCCCAACGGGTGCACGGCGGCGACTGCGGTGGTGGCGCAGCGCGCGGTGGTTCGCTTCGCGCGCGGGGCGACGCAGGAGGTGACGCTGCTGCTGGCGTCGGCGTGCGTGGGCGTGACCTGCGCGCTCGACGAGCGCTGCGCCGTAGCGAGCAGGCGCTGCGAGCCCGCGACGCGCGCGCAGGACGAGCTGCGTCCCTTTGCCGGCGCCGACGCGGCGACGGTGGCGATGGACACTGGCCCGATCACGCGTCCCGACGCCACGACGGACGCGGGCCGCGACGCATCGATGGATGCTCCCGTCGACTCAGGGGCATCGAACGATGCGCTCGTCGACTCGGCGGCATCGGTGGACGCGGCGGACGCAGTGCTCGACGTGCTCGTCGAGCTGGATAGGCCGACCGACCTGGGAACGCTGGTTGACGCTGGCGTCGACGCAGCCCGCGACGTCGCCACCGTGGACGTCACCGCCGACCTCGGCCGCGACGTGCCCCCCGACGTCTCGGGCTGCGCGGCCACGCTCGCGACGGGCGCCCCCTGCATCGAGCCCGTGACGGGCCACCGCTGGAACCCCGACGACCCGCGCCTCGTCGCGGCCGGCGCGCTCGCGGTGACCAACGACCGGCTGTACGTGAGCGACCTCGGTTCCGCGCGCGTGATGGCCTACGACCTGAGCGTGTCGCCGCTCGACCCGACGCGCCTCGTCGGCACCGGGCTCGTCGGCGCCGCCCTCGTCGGAGGGGCACCCCGGGCGACGGCCGTGAGCGCGGTCACCTCGATGGCGCTGCTGCCGGGCGGAACGGTGCTCTTCGCCGACCGCGACGCGCACCAGGTGTTGCGCCTGCGCGACGGGCGCCTCGACCCGCTGGCGTTGCCGCTCTCGTTCCCGACGGGACCCTTCGCGTTGTCCTACGCGCCCGACACGCGCGAGCTCTTCATCGCGGGCGACAACCGTCTGCACGTGGTCCCCTTCGACGCCGACGGCGGGGTCGGGACGCCGGTCACGGTGGTGGGCCAGAGCTGCGGCGCGTCGTGCGCGGGCTTCAACGGCGACGGGATGCCGGGCACCAGTACGGCGCTCGCGTTCCCGGTGGGCGTCGACGTAGACACCACGTACGTCTACTTCTCCGACCGCGACAACTGCCGCGTCCGTCGCGTCCGCCGCGCCGACCCGACGCACGTGGTGGAGACCTTCGCGGGCTCGACCTGCGACCTCACGGGCGACCCGCTCGGCAGCAGTTCGACGGGCTTCGTGCCGCGCGAGGCGCTGCGCCTCGGGCGCGTGACCGACGTGCGCTACGGCGTCGACGGGTCGGTCTACTTCGTCGACGCGAGCCACTGCGCGGTGTTCCAGGTGGTGGCGAGCGCGCTGACGACCGCGCGCATCGTGCTGGGCTCGCGCTACGGCTGCAACCAGCCCACCGGCACCGGCGGCCTCACCGTCGGCCGCATCGGGGGCATCGCGATGAGCGCCGACCGCGGCACGCTCTACGTCAGCGACACGCAGCAACAGCGCGTGCTGCGCGTCGAGGGCACCGCCTCAGGTGGAACGCCCCGCGTGAGCGTCGCCCTCTCCCCCGGCGCCGCGCCGCGGATCGACGAAGACGCGGCCTTCCTGCGCGCGGGCCAGCCGACGGGCCTCGCGGTGCTCACCACTCCGGCGACGCTCCTGCTGACGGGCGCCGTCGAGGGTCGGCTCTACCGCGTCGACGCGGCGCGCGCGCGGGTGGTCTTCGGCGAGGGCGCCGCCGCGCCCGCGCCCATGGCCGATGCCCTCGCCGCGGCGACGCTCCCTCCGACGCTGGTCGCGGGCCTCGCGGGCGACGGCACACACGCGCTCGTGGGCATGCCCGAGCGCGGCGTCATCGCCGATCTGACGGGGCTCGGTGCGGCCGCGACCCTGGAGCGCGTGGCGGGGCGCTACGCGAACGAGTCCCTCGACGCGGGCGCGCCGGGCGGGGCGGGCGGGGTGGCGCGGGAGACGACCTTCGTGCGCCCGGCGTGGCCCTTCACGCAGGGCGGCGTGACGTGGTTCAGCGACGCGGCGGCGCGGGTGTGGCGCGTGTCGACCGCGGGCGCGGCGGAGCCCTTCGCAGGCAGCGGCGCGGGGACGGCGACGCTCCCGGCAGGCGGGACGGTGGCGGCGACGGCGGCCCCGCTGGGCAGCGCGGTGGGCTTCGCGCTCGACCGCGGCGGGACTCTCTACATCGCCGATCCGCAGCGCTTCGTGGTGTGGGCGGTGTCGTCGGGCGTCGCCCGCCTGGCCGCCGGCGTGCTCGACCGGCCGGCGCCGCTGGGCGACGACCCGAACCCGGCGACGGCGCTCGG
>JAQBQI010000129.1 GCA_028287085.1 Myxococcaceae bacterium | reverse complement strand
TGGCGCCGCCCGACGCGCGCGCGCCCCGCTCGTCGGCCGCGCGCGACACGCGGAAGGGGGGCGAGGTCGAGCGGAGAGGCGATGTCTCTTGGCGCTGCATCGGGGGGGGGGCGTCGGGCTTCGGGACGCCCCGCGATGGTCGGCGCCGCGAACGCGTGCTTCTGCTAAAGCCTTACCGCGATTCCGTCAGCGCCCACCATCGCCGAATCCGCGGTGTGACAGGGCGCCGTAGCCCGTTTCGGGTGTGGCGCGGCGGCAGCAATGGGCACTCGCGCCTCAGGTCATGACCACCTCGCCCGGCGGCGGCGAGTCGGGCGTCGGCGGGTCGTCGATGACGTTCGGGTCGGGCTCGCCCGGCTCCGGCGGCGACACCGGCGGGTCGCGCCGCGGGGCCTCGTCCGGCCCGGGTTCGCGCTCCGGGGCCTCGGGCGGATCGGGGTCTTTCATGGGCGGCCGCGTCGGGTCTTCCACGGGCTGCGGGGCGGGGGCGTCGGGCGACGGCGGAGGCGGTCGTGAGTTCATGGGGGACACCGTGTCAGCAACGGGCGTTCCGGCGCGTGGACCACACCCGATTCGGCACGACCCATCGACCCTGGGGCTCAGGTCGGTCGCCCGACGGTCGATCATGGGAGCAATGGGTACCCCCCGACCGGCCACGTCGTCCGTCTTCGCGCGCCTCACCAAGCCCTCGGCGAGCGTCACCGACGTCGCCGAGCGTCGCCGCGTGCGCCTGGTCACGGCCCTGCAACTGGCCCAGCTCACCCAGTTCGTCGGCTTCGCGGTCTTCCTCCGGCTGACCGAAACGGGCCCGACGGCCGTCGTCGCACCGCTCGTCCTCGCCGTCGCCGTCGTGATCATCGCGGCCGCCTACGCGCTGACCCGCACGCGCCACGCCCGCCTCGGCTTCTGGGCCTACGTCTCCACCATCATCGTGATCAACCCCGTGATCATGCTGCTCATGGGCCGGGCGGGGGCGCCCTTCATCTCGATCGCCTTCCTCGTCCCCTCGATCCTGGTCGCGAGCATCGTCGCGTCGGCCCGCGGGACGCTCGCCGCGGGCCTCGCCGGCCTCGCGGCGATGGTCGTCAGCGCCAGGATCGTCGGTCCCGCCTCGTGGGACGAGGGCGTGCGCCACGGGATCCTCTTCATCGTGGCCAACCTCGGCCTCATCATCGTCGTCGGCATCCACCGCGACCGGGTCGAGGCCGATCGCTCCGCGGAGCTGCGCGCGCGCAACGAGGAGCTCGAGGCCCTGCGGCGCACCCTCGAGCAGAAGGTCGTCGAGCGCACCGCCGAGCTCGGCGCGCGCAACGTCGAGATGCGCCTCGTGCTCGACCACATCGCCCAGGGGCTCTTCACGGTCGACCGCCTCGGGGCCTTCTCGTCCGAGCCGTCGGCGACCTTCTCGGCGTGGTTCGGCCGGCCGGCGCGGGGCGACTCCTTCGTGGAGTTCCTCGGCCGGCACTCCCCGCGCTTCGCCGCGGCGGCCGCGGGCGCGTGGCAGCAGGTCGCGGACGACTTCCTGCCGGTCGAGCTCACGCTCGCCCAGTTTCCGAGCACCCTCGTGGCGAACGGCCGGCAGTACAGCTTCTCCTTCGAGCCGATCGGCGAGGGCGAGGGCGCCCACTTCCTGGTCGTGGTCTCCGACGTCACCGCCGAGTTCGAGCGCGAGGGCCTGCTGCGCGAGCGCCGCGAGACCTTCGCGCTCTTCGAGCGGATGATCGCCGACCGCCCGCACTTCGTCGCCTTCTTCGACGAGGCGACCGCGCTCGTCGCGCGCGTGCTCGCGCCCGAGGACGGCGACCCGGGCTACGCGCGCGACCTGCACACGCTCAAGGGCAACGCGCTGTTGTTCGGCCTCGAGAGCGTCGGCGAGATCTGCCACGCGCTCGAGACGCAGACGGTCGAGTCGCGCCGGCTGCCGAGCGCGGTCGAGCTCGCGGGGCTGGAGGAGCGCTGGGCGCGGCTGCGGGCCGAGGTCGACCGGCTGCTCGGCGAGCGCAAGTACACCATCGAGATCTCGCCCGAGCAGCACGCGGCGCTCGAGCGGGCGGCGCGCGAGGGCGGATCGCCCGGCGAGGTGCTGCGGCTGGTGCGCGCCCTGCGGCTCGACTCCGTCGACGGGCGGCTGCAGCACTTCGCCGAGCAGGCGCGCCGCATCGCCGACGGCATCGGCAAGAAGGTCACCGTCGCCGTCTCGGGCAACGACGTCCGGGTCGAGGGGCAGCGGTGGGCGCCGCTCTGGGCCGCCTTCGTCCACGCGGTGCGCAACGCCGTCGACCACGGGATCGAGGCGCCCGCCGAGCGCGTCTCCGCCGGCAAGGCCGAGTGCGGCTCGCTCTCCCTCCGCGCGCGCGGAACGGCGACGGGGATGTCGCTCGAGGTCGAGGACGACGGCCGCGGCATCGACTGGGAGGCCGTCCGCCGGCGGGGCGCCGCGCTCGGGATGAACGTGAGCACCGACGAGGCGCTCGCCGACGCGCTCTTCGCCGACGGCCTCTCCACCGCGGAGGAGGTGACCGACCTCTCCGGCCGCGGGGTCGGCATGGGCGCCCTCCGCGCGGCGGTGCGCGACCAGGGCGGCGAGCTCGTCCTGCGCAGCCACGCGGGCGCCGGGACCCTCCTCCGCATGACCTTCCCGGACGCACCCGCCCCGGCGCTCTGACCCATCGACCCGCCGCGGGGTTACCCTCCGGCCCGATGATCCCCGTCGACGCTGGCTCCTTCCTTCGCGGCCGTTGGGTTCCCGTCGAGGCGCCCGACGGCGTGCTCACCCGCGCGGCCCCCGCCGACCTCGACGACGCCCTCCCCCCCTACGCCTTCGCCCTCGGCCACGTCGACGAGGCCGTCGCCGCCGCCCGCGCCGCGCAGCCCGCCTGGAGCGCCCTCGGCCTCGACGCCCGCATGGCCTTTCTCACCCGCCTGCGCGACGCGATCGCCCAGCACGAGAACGCCCTCGCCCTCGCCATCTCCCGCGAGATGGGCAAGGTCATCCGCGAGGCGCGCGCCGAGGTGAAGGCCATGATCGCCAAGGTCGACATCACCCTCGGCGAGGGCCTCGCGCTCGTGCGCGACACCACCCTCGACGCGCGCTTCTCCTGGCGCTGGCGGCCCCACGGCGTGCTCGCCGTGCTGGGGCCCTTCAACTTCCCGCTGCACCTCCCGCACGGGCACATCGTGCCGGCGCTGCTGCTCGGCAACGCGGTGGTCTTCAAGCCCAGCGAGGTCACCCCCGGCTGCGCCGCCGTCTACGCGCAGGTCGTCGAGTCGGTGGGCTTACCGCCCGGGGTATTCAACCTGGTGCAGGGCGACGGGGTCGTCGGCGCCGCGCTCGGCGCGCACGAGGGCGTCGACGGCGTGCTCTTCACCGGGTCGTACGGCGTCGGCGAGAAGCTCCGGCGCGTCAACGTGAGCACGCCGGGGCGCCTGCTCGCGCTCGAGCTCGGCGGCAAGAACGCCGCCGTCGTGCTCGACGACGCGCCCTTCGACAAGGCCGTCGAGGACGTCGTCGTCAGCGCCTTCAGCACCACCGGGCAGCGCTGCTCGTGCGCCTCGCGCCTCGTCGTCACGCGCGGCATCGCCGAGCGCTTCGTGGCCGAGGTCGCCCGCCGCGCCGCCGCCCTCGCCGTCGGCCACCCGCTCGACCCGGCGGCCTTCTGCGGGCCGCTCGCGACGCCGCGCGCGGTCGAGAAGTTCGAGGCCCTGCAACGACTGGCCGAGGAGGAGGGCGCCCACGCGGTGATCCTCCCCGGCGAGGCCGCCGTCACCTGGGAGGGACGGGCCCACCGCGGGTGCTACGTGACCCCGCGCGTTCGCGTCGTCGCGCGGCGCGAGAAGCGCAGCGCCTACCAGCGCGAGGAGGCCTTCGGTCCCGACCTCGCGGTGTACATCGTCGACGACCTCGACGAGGCGCTGAGCGTGGCCGACGACACCGACTACGGGCTCACCGCGGGCGTGTGGACGGCGAGCGAGGCGGCCTTCGAGCAGGCCGCGCGCACCCTCCGCGTGGGCGGCCTCAGCTGGAACTCCCCCACCGTCGGCGCGTCGAGCCGCCTGCCCTTCGGCGGGGTGAAGAACAGCGGCAACCACCGGCCCGCCGGGTCGTTCTCGACGCTGTACTGCGCCTACCCGATGGCGATCACGCGGGCGTAGCGCGGCGCCGCTTCTTCGGCGCAGCGGCGCGGGCCTCGGCGGCGATGCGGGCCTTCGACGCCGCCCACGAGCAGATCGGGCAGGCGGCGAGGTCGTGCCGCAGCGCCGGGCAGTGCGAGCGCCCGAAGTAGATGATCTGCAGGTGGACCTTGTTCCACGAGGGGCGGGCGAAGACGCGCTGGAGGTCGGCGGAGACCTGGTCGGGCGTGCGCCCCTTGGAGAGCCCCCAGCGGTGGGCCAGCCGGAGGATGTGCGTGTCGACCGGGAAGGTCTCGGCCCCGAAGGCCTGGCCCATCACCACGCTCGCGGTCTTGTTGCCGACGCCCGGCAGGGCCACGAGCGCGTCGAAGTCCGCGGGGACCACCCCCCCGTGCTCGTCGCAGAGCATCTCCGCCGCGCGCCGCAGGGCCTTCGCCTTGGCCGGCGCGAAGTTCACCTCCCGGATGAACCCGTGGATCTCCTCGACGCTGAGCGCCCGCATCGCGGCGGGGGTGGGCGCGCGGGCGAAGAGCGCGGGCGTCACCTGGTTGACCTTCTTGTCGGTGGTCTGCGCGGAGAGCGCGACCGCGACGAGCAGCGTGTACGGGTCGACGTGGTCGAGCGGAATGGCGGGCGACGGGTGCAGCGCGTCGAGGACGGCCTCGATGCGCCGGGCCTTGTCGGCGAGCGCCGTCACGGCGCCGAGTCGCGCGCGGCGGGCTTCGAGGGGCGCTCGGAGGGGCGCAGCGGCGGCCTCGCCGACGGGCGCCGGTCGGGCCGCGTGACGTCGTCGTAGCGCCGCGGAACGGGCGTCGCGCGGAGGATCTGCGCGTTGGCGAGCGCGGCGTCCTTGGGGCTCCAGGGGAGCTCGAGGGCGGCGAGGGCGGCGTCGAGGTCGACCATCGTGGCGAGGCGGTCGTCGGGCGCGGCGGCGAGGCAGCGCAGCACGACGGCGTCGAGGGCGCGGGACACGGCCGGGGCGCGCGTCGAGGGCGGGTCGGGCGTGGCGCCGCTCACCGCGCCGACGAGGGCGAGGCCGGTGAGGCCCTCGAAGGGGCGCGTGCCGGTGAGCAGGAAGTAGAGCGTGGCGCCGAGGCCGTAGAGGTCGCCGCGCGCGTCGGAGTCGCCGCCGAGGAGGGACTCCGGCGCGATGAAGTGCGGCGTGCCGATGGCGTCGCCGAGGGCGGTGAGCCGGGCCTCCTGCACGTCGACGCGGCGCGCGATGCCGAAGTCGATGACCGTGAGGTGGTCGCCGTTCTCGTCCTCGCTGAGGAAGAGGTTCGAGGGCTTCACGTCGCGGTGCACGATGCCCGCGCGGTGGGCCTCGCCGAGGGAGGCGCACGCCTGCCGCGCGAGGTGCACGGCGCGCGGGGGCGGCATCGGCCCGCAGTCGCGCACGAGGCGCTCGAGGTCGACGCCGACGAGGCTCTCCATCGCCAGGAAGCGCACCCCGTCGTCGCTGAGGCCGTAGTCCAGCACGCGCACGGTGTGGGGCGACGAGAGCGTGCGCAGCGCCTCGGCCTCGCGCTCGAAGCGCATGGAGACGTCCTCGGAGGGCGGGTCGTGCAGCACCTTGAGGGCGACGTCGCGGTGGCGGGCCTCGTCCCAGGCGAGCCACACCTCGTTCATGCCCCCGGAGCCGAGGCGCACCTTGAGCCGGTAGCCCGCCAGCTTGCGCGCCTCGCGCAGCTGCCGGCGGAGGGCGCCGATCTCCAGGGCGGCCTGCATGCCCGCGGCGTAGATGAAGCCCAGGAAGAGCCACTGCCCGAAGTAGAGGGTCACCGCGGGGGTGTCGTGCCACTGGCGCGCGAGCTCGGGGCGGTAGAGCGCGGCGAGCGCGAGCACGGCGGTCCAGACGGAGAACCAGGCGGCGAAGAGCACGAAGAGGCGCGAGCGGCGCACCTCCGCGACGAGCGGCGCGGCCATCGCGAAGGACACCAGCGAGAAGACGTACGGGCTGGTGAGCCCGCCGAACTCCACGCCCTGCACGGCCATGAGCGCCACCGTCACGAGGGTGTAGAGCAGCGTGATCCGGCCGACGGTGGGGGCCCTCACCCGCCCGCCGCCCGCCAGCCGCGCCAGCAGCGGCTGGAGGGGGACGCCCGCGGCGCGCGCGAGCAGCACCACGGCCCACGAGGCGCGCGGCCACACGACGCGCAGCGCGAAGACGTCGAAGAAGAAGCCGATGCACCAGACCCAGCGCTCCCAGCCGATCTTGCCCATGTGCGCGGCCAGCGCCGACAGCTCGTGGTCGGTGAGCAGGGCGCTGAAGCGGCCGGTGGGCGCGGGACGGATCGTTCTGGCTACCTCGCGGGGCATCGGGTTTGGCAGTGGCGCGGACGAAGGCGGAAGGCACTGTAGCGCACGGTCCGGCGGCGGGCGCCCACTTCCGCCGCGCCCTGGAGTAGCGTGGTCGCCATGAAGGCTGCCCTCGCGCTCGCGGTTGTGTTGCTCCTCGGTGTCGGCTGCGATCGCAACCGGGCGGAGACCTGCGTCTCCGGCGCGAGCAGCCCGTGCACCTGCACCACCGGGCTCGCTGGCGCGCAGATCTGCCAGAGCGACGGCACCTTCGGGGCGTGCCAGTGCGCGCCGCCCCCCGCGCCGACGCCGATCGTCGCGCCCGTCGCCGTGGTGACGCCCGACGTGCCCGTCGTGGCGCCCGCGCCGGTCGTCGCGCCCGCCGTGGTGCCCCCGCC
>JAQBQI010000121.1 GCA_028287085.1 Myxococcaceae bacterium | reverse complement strand
CGAAGAGGGCTTTCATGGGGCGGCATCGGCCTTCCGCCCTTGCCGCGGGCTTCAGCCCGACGGCTCCGGCGACCGGACAAGGTTGCCCCGGCGGCGCGCCGTTGGGGTACCGTCGCTCCCATGCGCGTCTGGGGTGCATTCTTCGCGGCGGCGTCGCTCGTGGCGGCGTGTGAATCCGGGACCCTCGCGCCGGGCGGCGACGACCGCGCCGACGGCAGCGTGGCGCCCGTCGACGGGGGCGGCGTCGCGGGAGAGGTCGTCCGCTTCGCGCCGGGCACCCCCGCCGACGCGCCCGACCACTTCCGCCGCGCCGGCGTGACCGACCCCGCGCGCGCCGCGGTCGTCGACTACCCCCTCGACCGCGTGGTGTTCCCGCGCAACGTGCACCCGCCCGACGTCCAGTGGGAGCCCGTCGGCGCCGAGGGGGACGTCTTCCGCGTGCGCGTCGCGGGCGCATCCCCGCTGCTCACCGCGTTCGTGGCCCACCGCGGCGCGGCCTTCCAGCACGCCTACGGCTTCGACCCCGACGCCTGGGCGGCCATGGCCGACCGCGCCGGCACCCGCGAGCTCACCCTCTCCGTCGACCGCTGGGACGCCGCCCGCAACGACGTCGTCAACGGCAGCCCGGTGCGCCTCCGCTTCGCCCGCGGCAGCATCGCGGGCGCCGTCTACTACTGGACCCTCGGCGACTTCGGCGGCACCCAGGGGCGCGTGCTCCGGGTCTTCCAGGGCACCGGCGGAACGCCCCGCCCCGAGAACTTCCTCCCCACGCCCCCGGCGCGCCCCGACGGCAACCGCTGCGCGGCCTGCCACGGCCTCTCGCGCGACGGCAACCGCCTCGCGCTCTCCCTCGGCGACGGCCAGTTCGGCGGCGTCTACGACGTCACCACCGACCTCACCGGGCCCGACCCGACGCCCGTGTTCCGCTTCACCGAGGGGTGGTTCTTCGCGGCCTTCAACCCCGAAGGCTCGCGCATCCTCATGACCGACCCCGGGCAGCGCGCCTTCCTCCTCGACGGGCGCACCGGCGAGCGCGTCCCCACGCCCGACGGCCCGCTCCCCGCCGCCACGCACCCCGCCTGGGCGCCCGACGGCCGTACGGTGGCGTATGTCTCCAACGCCAACGACGCCTGGAACCTCTCGCGCGGCGACCTCGCCACCATGGCCGTCACCGGCGCCGACCGCTTCGGCCCGCCCCGGGTGCTGCACCGCGGCTCCGACGCCACCGCCGCCCCCGAGGGCGGCATCATGGACGCCTACCCCAGCTTCTCGCCCGACTCGCGGCTGATCGCCTTCCAGCACGGCACGCGGGTGCTGCTCTCGGCCTCCGACGCCGCGGGCGCCCTCTACGTCCTCCACGCCGACGGCAGCGGCGCCCCGGTGCGCCTCTCCAACGCCTCCGGCGGGCCCGCCGGCACCGACGCCTGGTACCCGAGCTTCACGCCCTTCGTCACCCCCGGCGCCGACGCGGGCGACACCTACTGGCTGCTCTTCTACGGCCGCCGCGACTACGGCAACGCCCTCGCCGGAACGCGCGGGACCCGCCGCCGACAGATCTGGGTCTCCGCCGTCGCGACCGCCGAGGGGGCTGACCCGTCGAGCGTCCCCTACTGGCTGCCCGGCCAGGACGTCGCGCAGGAGAACGCCTCGGCCTTCTGGGCGCCGCGGCCCTGCCGGCCCAACAGCGCGACCTGCTCCGCCGACGCCCAGTGCTGCTCGGGCAACTGCGCCGACGAGCTCACGTCGGGCCAGCGCGTGTGCCGCCCGCCGCCCCCCGAAGGCTGCCGCCGCCGCGGCCAGAGCTGCGGGTCCAGCGGCGACTGCTGCGACCGCACGCTGGAGTGCGCCGGCGGCGTGTGCCTCCCGACGCCAGGCTGAGGGCGCCCGACCGTCGCTGCGCCGGGGCCTACCCGACGATGACGGCGTTGGAGACGCGGCTCATGCGCGACTTCGGCTACGACGAGATCTCCGCGCAGAACGTGCTCGAGTACGTGAGCTCGATCTTCGCGCGCGGCGACCGGAAGTAACCCCCTCCGTCACCGACCGCGCGGTGCAGACGTCTGCATCGCGCGGTGCAGACGTCTGCACCTGGCGCTTCGACGCATCGCCCGACGTCGCGAGGCAGGTCGAGCCGCACCCGGGCCGTACCCACCGTGATCGCCGCCTGAGGCAATCCCCCCCATCGCAGCCACTCCTTCGACACGGACGGGCGCCCTTCGACCGCGATGGATCAAGGCGACGGTGCCGCGTCGACGACGCCCGACAGCCGCGCGATCTGCAACGCCTGCTGCGTGATGGCGTGATCGGCGCCGTGGGCGTCGGTGAGGAGTTGGAGAGCTTCGCGCAACGTGTTCGGTGCCGCGTCCGCCGGGGCGGCGAACTCAAGGCGCGCAAGGGTGAGGAGCGCGAAGCCGAGCGCGGCGTTCTGCGACGCGCCCATGGGTCGCAGGAGCGACACCGCCCGCAGCGCGTCGGCCGTGGCCGCGGGGAGGTCGCCGGTGGCGGCGCGAAACTGCGCGAGGTCGACCAGCACGGATGCGACATCGGCGGGCGCGGCGTCGACGGTCTGCTCGGCGGCGAGCAGCGCCGTGCGCAGGATCGCGATGGCCTCGGGGAGCTTGAATTGCCGCGCGAGGGACATCGCACGCTGCCGCGCCGAGGGGCCGATGGCGGGCGCCGTCGGGCGGTGCTTCGCGGCGACAGAACTGGCGCGCCGTGCCTTTTGCTTCTTCACGGACGCGATGATCCGTGACGCGCGCTGCGAGTGTCCAGGGACTCGTCCGTCGGAGTACAGAGCGCGGGCGATGGACGCCGCCAGCGAGTTCGCCCGCCGCTACGTCCGGGCCCTCCCGCGGAGACGTCCAGAGTTCTCGACGCCCCTGTGCCCTCCGCCGCTCAGTGCGCGCGCACCGTCGGCATCCGATCGTCGGCGATGGCCGCCCGGTAGTCGCGCACGCCCGCGCTCTCCGGCGCGATCGCCGCGGCCACGGCCAGCGCCGAGGCCAGCGCGCTCTCGTGGATGTCCACCTCGGTCACGTACATGCCCGCCGCGTAGAGCCCGCCGGTGCCCTGGAGCCCTTGGAGGCGCGCCTGCATCGCGGGCGTCGCGGGCGTCACCACCAGGTGCTCGTACCGCCGCGCGAAGTGCACCTGCTCGGGCATCGCGCGGCCCTGCGGCAGCCACGTGCGGAACACCGGGCGGCCCTCCAGCCAGCCGCTCCACTCGGTGAGAAACCCCTCGCCGTCGCGGTGGAACTGGTTGATCAGACACCAGTCGTCCCGGTCGGGCGGCATGAAGGTCGGGTCGGAGTGGATGACGATGTGCGTCGGGAAGGTGCGCACCTCGCCGATCACCTCGCGCCACGCGGGCCACGCCGCCAGCAGCGGCGCGGCGTGCTGGCCCGGCAGCGCGAGGACCACCCGGTCGAAGCGCTCGGCGCCCGCCGCGGTGGTGACCTCGACCCCGTCGCCGTCCGGCCGCAGCGCGGTGACCGGGCAGAACGTGCGCACCTCCACGCCCGTCAGCGCCGCGGCGACCGCGCGGACGTACGCCGAGGTCCCGCCCTCGACGTCGTAGGCCAGGGCGACGCCCTTCGGCAGCACCCGCGCCAGGTCGTAGACGGGGAACGCCCCGATGACCGCCGACGAAGCGCCCCAGCTCGCCCCGAAGAAGGGCTGCAGGAAGGCCGACGCGACGTCCCTGGGCAGCAGGGGGTGGGCGAAGTCGGCGAGCGTGACGTCCCAGCGCTCCTCCGCGGTGATGGCGCTGGTGAGGCTCTTGAAGAGGGCGAGGCCCGCGAGGTAGGGCAGCTTGCCCGGGTGGGCGAGCAGGCGCCCGAAGTGGCGGGGGCCGCGCGGCGGGAGCACCAGCGTGGTGCCCTCGGACTCCCAGGTGATGCTGGCGTTGGAGCGGAAGCTGCGCACGGCCACGTCGTGCAGCGCGAGCCAGGCCATCGAGCGCCGGTGGCTCGGGAGCGTGAGGTACTTGAACCCCGTCTCGGCGTGCACGGTCACCCCGTCGACCTCGATCGGGAGCGAGTGCGCGTGGCCGCCGAGCACCGGGTCGCGCTCGAAGAGGGTCACGCGCGCGTCGTCGCGCAGGAGCCGCGCGCAGGCGAGCCCGGCCCCGCCGCCGCCCAGGACGGCGACCTTCACGCGGCCCCCGCG
>JAQBQI010000097.1 GCA_028287085.1 Myxococcaceae bacterium | reverse complement strand
CGGCGACCTCGACGGCATCGTGCGCGCCGCCTTCCGCCAGCGCGGCGACCGCCGCGAGCTGCGCGCCATCGGCCGCCGCGAGGCCCTCGTGCGCGTCGAGCTCGTGCGCCCCTCGCAGGCCACCCTCGTCGGCGCCGTGGTGGTCATCCGCGACCTCGCCTACCTGCGCGACGCCCTGCGCGCCTGGGGCGTGCAGCTCGCGGCCGTCGCGGGCCTGCTCTCCGCCGTGATGGCCCTGGTCGCGGCGCGCCTCGCGCGGGCGATGACCGGGCCCGTCGAGCGGCTCATCGAGGGCGTCAGCCGCGTGGCCGCGGGCGACCTCGAGACCGTCGTGCCCGCGAGCAGCGACGAGCTCCGGCCCCTCGGCGACGCCTTCAACGGCCTCACCCGCTCGCTCAAGCTGGCGCGCGAGCGGCTGTCGGGCGAGCAGTCGGCGCGGGCCGCGCTGGAGGTCGAGCTGCTGCGGGCGCAGATGCTCGCCGTCGCGGGCCAGGTCGCCGCCACGCTCGGCCACGAGATCGGCTCGCCGCTCAACGTCATCCTCGGCCGGGCGCGCGTGGCGGCCGAGCGCGACGACGTGCCCCCCGACGTCGGCGCGAGCCTCCAGAGCATCGCGGTGCAGTGCGAGCGCATCACGCGGGTGATGGCGCAGTTCCTGTCGCTGTCGCGGCCGACGCCGAAGCGCGCCGACGACCGCAGCGACCTCGGGGCCGTGGCGCGCGAGGTGGTGGGCTTCCTCGAGCACGAGTGCCGCCGGGCGAGGGTGCGCGTGACCCTGCGCGTCGGTAGCGGCGCGGCGCTCCGGGTCGAGGCGCCGCACGACCGGATGTTCCAGGTGATGTTCAACCTGTGCCTCAACGCGGTGCAGGCGCAGCCCGACGGCGGGCGCCTCGACGTGGCCGTGGCGCGCGCCGACGAGGGCGGCCGCGCGATGGTGCGGGCCACCGTGCGCGACGGGGGCCCCGGGCTCGCCGAGTCGGTGCGGGGCAAGGTCTTCGACCCCTTCTTCTCGACGCGCATCGGGGCGGGCGGCACCGGCCTCGGGCTCGCGGTCGTCGCGGGGCTCGTGAAGGAGCTCGGCGGTCGGGTGGTGATCGACGAGGCCGACGCGGAGCCCGAGCTGACGGGCGCGTCGTTCACGGTATGGTTGCCGGCGGCCGAGGCCTAGCGCGATGTCCAACCCGATGATCAAGCCGCGGGGCGGTCGGCTCTTCGTGGTCGACGACGACGCCGACCTCGCGACCTTCCTCCGCGAGCTGCTCTCCGCGGCGGGCCACGAGGTGACGACCTTCCACGACGCGGCGGCGGCGATGGCGGCGGTCGAGCGGCGCGCGCCCGACGTGGTCATCACCGACATGAACATGCCGGGCATGGACGGCTTCGAGCTAATCGCCCGCGTGCGCGCCTTCGACCCGCGCGTCGCGGTCATCGCCATCACGGCCTTCGGCAGCATCGAGACGGCGGTGCGCGCGCTCAAGCTCGGGGCCTACGACTTCGTGACCAAGCCCTTCGAGCCGCAGACGCTGCGGGTCGCGGTCGGCCGCGCGCTCGAGGCCACGGCCCTGCGCTCGGAGGTGAAGCGCCTGCGCGGCGAGCTCGGCGGGCGGCTCAACGCGGGCGTGCTGGTGGGCCGCAGCCGGGCGCTCGCGGAGATCTCCGAGCTGGTGCGGCGCGTGGCCGACAGCGGCGCGACGGTGCTCGTGACGGGGCCGAGCGGCAGCGGCAAGGAGGTCATCGCGCGCGCGCTCC
Organism: Myxococcaceae bacterium; assembly: GCA_028287085.1. Lineage (GTDB taxonomy): Bacteria > Myxococcota_A > Polyangia > Polyangiales > SCUS01. The sequence continues at coordinate 11,430 of JAQBQI010000097.1, read as the reverse complement.
ACGCCGAGGGCCGGCGCGCGGCGGGGCCCTTCGTGCCGATCAACTGCGCGGCCATCCCCGACGCGCTGCTGGAGAGCGAGCTCTTCGGGGTGCGCAAGGGGGCCTTCACCGACGCGCGCGCCGACCGCCCGGGGCTCTTCCGCGAGGCCCAGGGGGGGACGGTCTTCCTCGACGAGATCGGCGACCTGCCGCTGGGCCTGCAGGCCAAGCTGCTGCGGGTGATCCAGGAGCGCGAGGTGCGGCCGCTCGGGGGCACGAAGCCCGAGCCCATCGACGCGCGGGTGGTGGCGGCCACGCACCGCGACCTGCGCGCGGCGGTGCGCGAGGGGAGCTTTCGCGAGGACCTCTTCTACCGCCTGGCGGTGATCGAGATCGGGGTGCCCGCGCTGCGCGACCGGCCCGAGGACGTGGTGCCCCTCGCCGAGCACTTCCTCCGCCGCTTCACGGCGCGCGCGGGCGGCGCGGCGCGGGCCTTCTCGGGCGCGGCGCTGCGCAAGCTGGAGGCCTACCACTGGCCCGGCAACGTGCGCGAGCTGGAGAACGCCGTCGAGCGGGCCGTGGCCCTCGCGCGCGAGCCGACGATTTCGCCCGACGACCTGCCGGCGTCGCTGCAGCACCCGGCGCCGGTCGACGTGCTGGCGGCGGCGGCCGAGCGCGAGATGACGCTCGACGAGCTCACGATGGCCTACGTTCGCCGGGTGCTGGAGCGCACGGGCAACAACAAGAAGCGCACGGCGCGGCTGCTGGGCGTCGACCGGCGCACGATCCAGCGGTGGCTGGGCGAGGCGCAGACGCCGGACGACGACGACGACCGCAAGGGCGGCTGAGGGAAGAGCGATGACCGAACGCACCGAAGACGAGCGCTGGGCGGCAGTGGAAGAGGCGATCGAACTGCTCCACGAGGAGGACGTCGACGGCGCGGTGGAGGCGCTGCGGGCGGTGCTGCTGGCCGACGCGGACAACGTGCACGCGCACTACTACCTGGGGCTCGCGTTCATGCGGCGCGACAAGGCGGGCGCGGCGCTGGCGGCCTTCGCGGAGGCCTCGCACCGCGACCCGGCGCACCTGGGCGCGGTGGTCTACCGCGGGTGGTGCCTCTACGAACTGGGGCGCTTCGAGGAAGCCATCGACGCGGGCGAGCGGGCGCTGGAGATCAAGGCCGACGACGACGACGCGCTGCACCTGCTGGGGCTCGCGTACGCCGAGACGGGGCGGAAGTCGGCGGCGATCGGGTACCTGGAGAGGTTCCTGAAGGGGCGGCCGTCGGCGGAGGACCGCTTCGACGCCGAGGCCCTTCTCATCACCCTGCGCGGCGGCGCGAAGGTGATGCCCGAGGCTTGAGGCCCGCTTTCGCCGCGGACCTCCCTGGACCGTTTTTCCCGGATCGACGTACTCTCCCTCGCGCATGGGTGCGCTCAAGGAAGAGAACGGCGTCGAGTCACTGGCGACGATGATCCAGGACGCGACGGAGGGCGGCGACGCGGCGGGCGAGGACGAGGCCGCGCTCTCGCCGGGGCTGTGCGAGCCGTACACCGACCTCGGGCTGGTGGCGCGCGGGGGCATGGGCTCGGTGCGCCGCGCGCTCGACCGGCTGCTCGGGCGGCACGTCGCGGTGAAGCTGCTGCACGACTCGATCAGCGACCGGCCCGACCTGGTGCGGCGCTTCGTGCTGGAGGCGCAGATCACCGGCGCGCTCGAGCACCCGAACATCGTCCCGGTGCACCTGCTCGGTCAGGGCTCCGACGGGCTGCCGTGCTTCTCGATGAAGCTGGTCGAGGGGCGCACGCTGCGGGCGGAGATCCTCGACGCGGCGGGGCTCCCGTGGCCGTCGGGGCGGCTCGACCAGCTGGTGCAGGTGCTCCTGAAGGTGTGCGACGCGGTGGCCTTCGCGCACTCGCGCGGCGTGGTGCACTGCGACATCAAGCCCGAGAACATCATGGTGGGCGAGTTCGGGCAGGTCTACCTGATGGACTGGGGCGTCGCGCGGGTGGTCGAGCCGAAGGCCTTCGGGCGCGACGACGTTCAGTCGCCCGAGGAGCTCGAGCGGCCCGACGGCAGCCCCACCCGCGCGCACCTCTACGGGACGCCCGCGTACATGGCCCCCGAGCAGGCGATCGGGCTGCACGACGCGATCGACGAGCGCACGGACGTGTACCTGCTCGGGGCGGTGCTCTACGAGATGCTCACGGGCAAGGCGCCGCACCCGGGCGACACCCTGATGGCGGTGGTCTGGCAGGCGGCGAGCGGCGTCGTGGTGCCGCCGCGCGACCGGGTGCCGCACCTCGAGCTGCCGGAGGGGCTCTGCCGCACGGCGATGAAGGCGCTCGCCTCGAAGCCCAACGACCGCTACCAGAGCGTCACCGACTTCCGCAACGACCTCGACTTCCACCTCCGCGGGATGGACCGCTTCCCCCGCGAGAAGTTCGCGCCGGGCACGCGGCTCATCACGGAGGGCGAGCGCGGCACCTCGGCGTACATCATCGTGTCGGGGCGCTGCGAGGTCTTCCGCGAGGTCGACGGCCGGCGCATCACGCTGCGCGAGATGGGCCCCGGCGAGGTCTTCGGCGAGACGGCGGTGTTCACCGAGAAGCCCCGCACGGCGAGCGTCGAGGCGCTCGACGAGCTCACCGTGATGCGCGTGACGGGCGACCTGCTGCTCGAGCAGATCGGGCTGCACTCGCACGCGGGCGCCTTCGTGCGCGCGCTGGCCGAGCGCTTCCGCCAGCTCGACGCGCGCCTCGGGCAGTACGAGCGCGACTCGATGCTGCCCCCGTCGCAGCAGCCGCCGTCGAACCCGCCGCCCGCCTTTCCGCCGCGCAAGCGGTGAGCGGTCAGCGGGCCGGGCGCAGCAGCGGGCGGAGGTAGTCCATCACGCGCGCCTCGTCGGCGGGCTGGCAGCGGTAGCCCACGTAGAGGTCGGGCCGCAGCAGGTAGGCGCACTCGGTCTCCGCGCCGAAGGCCCGCTCGAGCTCGGCGTCGGGGTCGAGCAGCACCGCGATCTCGTCGGGCAGCTCGGCCGGGCGCGCCGCGCGCGGCGTGATGACGGTCACGTCGACGGCGTCGCCGTAGCGCCCGCGCACCGCGCTCGCGATGGCGGCGAAGCGCGCGTAGCCCTCCGGGCTGGCGCTGCGGCCGTCGAAGAGCAGGAGGTTCCAGCGGCGGTCGTCGAGGGTCTCGAGCAGGGCGCGGGTGCCCGACTCGCCCGCGCGGGTGGCCCGGCCGTCGCGCGCGCGCTGGCCCGCCCGGGCCGCGTTGTCGAACGAACGGATCGACGACACCGTCGGGGTCTCGCCGCCCGACGCCGCGCCGATGCGGCCCTGGAGGATGCCCTGCGAGTGCTCGGCCACGATGGCGCTGCGCTCGTAGCCCACCGTGAGCTCGGCCACCTCGCGCGCCACCCGCTGCTGGATCACCTCGAAGCCGCTGAGCATCCGCGCCACCTGGTCGCGGACGGCGCGGGCCGCGGGCTGGCGGATGGTTCCGACCTTCGTGGCGGCGTCGGTGCCGCGCAGCACGGCCTGGCCGACCGCGTGGCGCTCGTCGTGGTAGCTGGCGAGCAGGCGGTCGCGGGCGACGCCCCGGTGCACCGCGGCGAGCTTCCACGCGAGGTTGTGGGCGTCCTGGATGCCGGTGTTCATCCCCTGGCCGCCGAAGGGGCTGTGGATGTGCGCGGCGTCGCCGGCCACGAAGACGCGGTCGTCGCGGTACTGCGCCACCTGCCGGCAGTGGATGCGGAAGCGCGCCGACCAGGCGAGGTCGGAGAGCGCGGCCCCGGCGCCGGTGCGGCGGGCGAAGACGTCTTGCAGCTCGGTGAGCGTGGGCGGCGCGGTGGCCTCGTCGCCGGCCGGCGCCGACATCACCAGCCGCCAGCGCCCGTCGGGCAGCGGAAAGCAGGCGACCAGGCCGTCGTCGGCGAAGTAGCTGGTGACGCGGTCGTCGCGGGTGTCCCAGGCGATCTTCACGTCGGCGAGGTAGAAGCGGTCTTCGTAGGTGTCGCCCTCGAAGGCGAGGTCGAGGCCCTGGCGCACGGCGCTGTGGGCGCCGTCGCAGCCGACCATCCAGGCCGCGCGCACCGTCTCGGTCGCGTCGCCCTTCGCGAGCACGGCGGTGACGCCGGTGCCGTCCTGCCGAAACGATCGCAGCGCGACGCCGCGCTCGGGCTTCGCGCCGCGGCGCTCGAGCAGGCGCGTGAGCACCGCCTCGGTCTCGGGCTGCGCCACGCAGAGGACGAAGGGGAAGGCCGTGTCGAGCTCGGCGAAGTCGACCCGCGCGAGGGTCTCGCCGCCCGACCAGAGGGTCGCGCCGTGGAGCTTCTGGCCCTTCGCGATGAGCTCGTCGGCGACGCCCATGCGCTGGAGGATCTCGAGGGTGCGCGCGTGCACGCCGACCGCGCGCGACCAGGGGAGCGGTGCGTCGGACTGGTCGATGATGCGCACCGTGAGCCCGCGGTGGAGGAGCTCGCCTGCGAGGGTGAGGCCCGTCGGGCCCGCGCCCACCACCAGCACGTCGATCGGGGTGTCCATGGCGCGCGACGATACAGCAACGGGGGAGGGCGGACGGGCGCCCGCGCCCTCGGACCGCACCATCCTCACGCCGGCTCCTTCGCTCCCTCCCGCCCGGAGCGGGCGATGTACTCGTCCAGCGGAAACAGATCGACCTCCGCCGCCCCGCGCGCTCCCGTCTCCGAGTACTCGAAGGGGTCATCCACGTCGCGGATCAGACCCAGCATGTACGTGTAGATCAGCGTCACGAAGCTCACGAGAATCAGCTCCGCCACCAGGCTCTTGAACTTCGCGATCATCAACAGCACCACGATCGCCGCGGTGAGCGTCTCCAGCAGCGCGTAGCCCGACGCGAGAAAGCCCGTGCGCGAGATGACCGCGACCCGCGTCACGACCTTGCGGAGGTTGTGCAGCTCCGCCAGCGCCCGCCCCGCGTAGCTCCCCGCGCCGGCCTTCTCCAGCTCGTGGATGGTCGTCGCCAGCCCCGTCAGCCGCGCGAAGAGCTGCTCCTGGCTGATCTTCTTGAAGAGCCACTCGCGCACGGCGACGGCCGTCTCGCGCACCGCCCGCCGCCCCGCCGTCTCGTCGAGCTGCGGCCGACCGACGGCGGCCTGCGCGAAGGTCTCCTCGATCGTCTCGAGGATGCACGCCATCTCGGCCGGGAGCTTCTCGCTCTCTTTGTAGTCGGCCATCGTCCCCGCCAGCATGAAGCCGATCAGGAACACCCCCCCGGTGAGCACCAGCCCCACCTCGGCGAACTCGATGTAGCCCTTGAACCCGACCGCCTTGACCAGCACCAGCTTGCATACGAGCGCCGCCGCCACGTAGGGCAGCGTCGACACCATCAGCTTCCACTTGAACATCATCGGGACCTCGACCTCCGCGCGACGCGGAGTACCGGCGATGCCCCCGCGCGCGGCAATACAATTCCTGGTTCCTCCGGCGCGCGCCGACCGCCAAGCCCCCGACCGCGACGGGCGGCGCATCGATCCGTTGACCCGATCGGGCGCGGGAGGTAATGCCTCCGCCGCCATGATCAGCGACACCCGTAACCAGTTAGAGGATCTCGCCCGCCGGGCGGAGAACCTCGGGAGGCATCTTTGACCTCCCGAGGCTGAAGAAGCGCGTGGAGGAGATCGACGCCGAGAGCGGCGACCCGGAGTTCTGGAACCGCCCGACCAGCCAGAAGCTCCTGAAGGAGCGGGCCGACAAGGACGCGATGGTGCAGACCGTCGAAGCCCTCCAGAAGGAGGTCGCCGACGCGTCCGAGCTCCTGGCGATGGCGGCGGAGGACAACGACGAGTCGGTCGGCGCCGAGGTGGCCGTGGCCGCCGCGGCGATCGAGGAGCGCACCCGCAAGCTCGAGCTCGACCAGATGCTCTCCGAGCCCGAAGACAAGGTCGACGCCATCATCGAGATCAACGCCGGCGCCGGCGGGGTCGACGCCATGGACTGGACCCAGATGCTCCTGCGCATGTACGGCCGGTGGGCCGAGAAGCGCGGGTACACGGTGAAGCTCCTCGACGAGACCGAAGGCGAAGAGGCCGGGCTCAAGAGCGTGTCGATCCAGGTGAGCGGGCCCAACGCCTTCGGCTACCTGAAGCACGAGAACGGCGTGCACCGCCTCGTGCGCATCTCGCCCTTCGACGCCAACGCCCGGCGCCAGACGGCCTTCGCGGCGGTGGCCGTGACGCCCGACCTCGACGAGGACTTCGAGATCGACCTCAAGCCCGGCGACTACGACACCGACACCTTCCGCTCGGGCGGTAAGGGCGGGCAGAACGTCAACAAGGTCGAGACCGCGGTGCGCCTCACCCACAAGGCCACGGGCATCGTGGTGAAGTGCCAGAGCGAGCGCTCGCAGCACGAGAACCGGCGCATCGCGCTCAAGACCCTGAAGGGCAAGCTCTACGCGCGCGAGAAGCAGATCCGCGAAGACGCCTTCAAGGGGAAGTTCGAGTCGAACAAGTCGGACATCGCGTTCGGGCACCAGGTGCGCAACTACGTGATGGCCCCGTACCAACTCGTGAAGGACCTGCGCACCGACCACGAGACCGGCAACATCTCCTCGGTGCTCGACGGTGAGCTCGACCCCTTCATCGAGTCGTCGCTGCTCGGCGCCATGAAGAAGAAGACCGCGAGCGCGTGACCGCTCGGCTGACCCGCGGCCTCGGCCTCACGGCGGGTCTCGTCGCGCTGGGCGGCGTCGGGCTGGCGGACGGCGTGCTCGCGTGGTCGCGGGCGCCGCGGGGCTCGCTGCCCGCGTCGCTGGGCGTCCTGGTGGTGCTCCAGTGCGTCGCCACGCTGCTCAGCCTCGGCATCGGTCTGGGCCTGCTGGAAGAGGCGATCCTCTACTCGGCGCGCAGCGTCCCGGCGCTGGTGCGCCTCGCCGACTGGTGCCTCGGCGGGCCGCGCCGCTGGTTCGCCCGCGACCCCGACGGGGCGACGGCGGTGACGGCGCTCGCGCTCGGCGTCGCGATCGTCGTCGGCCCGCTCTACCCGCTCTCGTACACGGTGCACCGCACCTTCCACTCGCAGTCGCTCGCCTCGCTCGCGATCTTCCTCTCGCCCTTCGCCGCCGCCGTCGCCGCCGTCGTCCTGCTGCTGCTGATCTCCGGGCCGCTGCGCTGGTTCTTCCTCCGCGTCGGGCGCGCGGCCTCCGCGGGCACCGTGCTCGCCGTCACGGCGCTGATCGTGACCGTGCAGACGCTTCGCTTCTTCGCCCTCAACTGGGCGGCCTTCCGCAACCTCGAGTACGGCGCGGTCGGGCTGCTCGGCGCGCTCGTGGCGGCCAACGGCCTCGCCCTGCTGCTGCTCGGCCGCCGCGTGGTGCGCCGCGGCGCTCCGTTGCGGCGGCGCGTGCCGGTGGGCCTGGCGCTGGCGTCGATCGCGGCCATCGTGACCTCGGCCTTCACGCTCGGCGCGCGGCAGACCGTCGCGGCCACGCTCTTCAACCGCAGCCTGCTCGCGCAGCGCGTCGCGCGCACGCTGCAGCTCAGCCTCGACTTCGACGGCGACGGCTACTCCGCGGTATTCAACGGCGGCGACTGCAACGACCGCGACCCGCGCGTCTCGCCCCGCGCGCACGACGTCCCGGGCAACGGGCGCGACGAGAACTGCTCGGGCCGCGACGCGCGCCTGGAGGCCGAGGAGAGCACCGGGCACCTCGTGCCGCTCCCCGCCGCGGCGGGCACGGTGCGGCCGAGCTTCGTGCTGCTGTCGATCGACGCGATGCGCCCCGACCACATGGGCTGCTACGGCTACCGCCGCCCGACGACGCCCAACATCGACCGCTTCGCGCTCAACGCCGCGCGCTTCACCAACGCGTACTGCGCCTCGCCGCGCTCGCTGCGCTCCTTCGGGAGCATCTGGGCGGGGCGCTACGCGTCGCTGGTCGAGTGGGGCAACGACGTGCAGTTTCCGCCGCTCGACCCGAGCAACCTCACGCTCGCCGAGCAGCTCGGCGCCGCGGGCTACGTCACCGCGGCCTTCCCGGCGACCGCGTACTTCTCGCACACGGCGGGCTTCTTCCAGGGCTTCCAGCAGGTCGCCGAGGAGGCCGGCTTCAAGGGCGAGATCGCGCCCAGCATCGACCGCATCCGCACCTTCCTGCACGCGCACGAGGACGACGCGCAGCCCTTCTTCCTCTGGTCGCACGTCATGGACACCCACGACCCCTACCGCGACCTCACGACCCCGCAGGACTTCGGCCACCGCCAGATGGACCAGTACGACGAGGAGCTCGCCGGGGTCGACGCCGCCTTCGCCCCGCTGCTCACGCAGCTCGAGGCCCTCGCGACCAGGCGCCCGCTGGTGGTGGTGATCTTCGGCGACCACGGCGAGGCCTTCGGCGAGCACGGCGTCTACCACCACTCCTTCGACCTCCACGACGAGGCGCTGCGGGTGCCCATCATCGTGCGCGCGCCGGGCGTCGCGCCGGGCCCGCGCAACGCGCTCGCCAACCTCTTCGACCTCAACCCGACGCTGCTCAACTACGCCGGGATCCAGCCGCAGGCGCCCGTCTCGGGGCGCTCGCTGGTGCCGGTGCTCTACGACGCCACGGCGGGCTCGCTGATCCCCACCGGGTGGCGCCGCTCGCTCTTCGCCGAGGTGACCCCCGACGGGCTCTTCCCCTCCGAGCAGAAGTCGATCTACGCCCCGCCGTACAAGCTCATCCACGACCTGCGCCGCGGCACCTGGGAGCTCTTCGACATCGCCCGCGACCGCGGCGAGATCCACAACCTGTACGACGACCGGCCCGAGCTCGCCGCCGAGCTGCGCGAGCGCCTCGTCACCTGGACCGACCACGCCGCCCTCGCGACCAACCGCTCCAACGACCAGATCACCGCGGCGCGCCTCGCGGCCGAGCCCACGTACCAGTACCCGATCCACCTCCGCTTCGGCGACATCGCCGAGCTGCTCGGCTACGACCTGCCCGCCGCGCAGGTGCCCATCGAGGGAACCTACCGGGTGGTGCTGTACTGGCGCCCGCTGCGGCGCACGCGGGTGCCGGTGTACATCGTGGTGTCCTTCGACCCGGTCGACGGGCAGCCCATCTGGCCGCTCTTCGTCGCGCGCCACGCGCCCATCTACGGTCGCTACCCGACCACCGAGTGGCGGCCGGGGGAGATCCTCCGCGACGAGGTCGCGCTGCGGGTCGACCCCGAGATGCGCCCCGTGCGCCTGCGCAGCTTCGTGTCGCTGGAGGTCGAGGGCGAGGGGCGGCGCATTCCCCCCGAGCGCGTGAACGCACCCGACGCGCGGCTGGAGATCGCGCCGGTCGAGATCACCGCGCGGGCGCCGTAGTCGCGCTCCAACGCCGCCGATCAGGCCGCGCCGGCGGGGGTGGTGGAGAACGGGGGCGCCCCGCCGTCACCGCCTGGAGGGGGGGGCGGCGGTCAGATGCAGGCGCCGCTCACGCAGCGGCGGCCGCCGGTGCAGGCAGCGCCGCACGCGCCGCAGTTGGCGTTGTCGGTGGCGAAGTTGGCGCACCGCCCGGCGCAGTTGGTCGTGCCAGCGGGGCACGCGCAGGCGCCGGCGACGCAGAGGCTGCCTCCGCCGCACGAGCGCAGGCACCCGCCGCAGTTGTTGGAGTCCGTCGCGGTGTTGACGCAGACCCCGCCGCAGAGCGACTGACCCGTCGCGCACCCGCACACGCCCGCCGTGCACGGCGTGCCCGCGGGGCAGGCGGCGCCGCACGCGCCGCAGTGAGCGGCGCTGGTCTGAAGGCTGACGCACGCCGTCCCGCAGATGGTCCCGCCCGGCGGGCAGGCCGTCACGCAGCGGCCGCTGAGGCAGGTCTGGCCCGCCGCGCAGGCCGCGCCGCAGGCGCCGCAATTGGCCTCGCTGGCCTGCAGGTTGACGCACGCGCCGCCGCACAGGGTCGCCCCCGCCGTGCACGCGCAGCGGCCCGCCGAGCAGGTGCCGGGGCCGCAGCTCACGCCGCAGGCGCCGCAGTTGGCGGCGTCGTTCGCCGTGTTCACGCAGCGCCCGCTGCACGCCGTCTGCCCGGTCGGGCAGGTGCACACGCCCCCGCGGCAGGTGCCCCCGCCGCGGCACTGCGCGCCGCAGGCGCCGCAGTTCATCCCGTCGGTCGCCGTGTTCACGCAGCGCCCCGCGCACGAGGTCTGGCCCGGGTCGCAGGCGCAGGCCCCGCCCGCGCAAGCGACCCCGGCGCGGCAGCCCGCCCCGCAGGCGCCGCAGTTCTGCCCGCTGGTCTGCAGGTCGACGCAGGCGCCGCCGCACGCCGTCTGCCCCGTCGGGCAGGCGCAGGTGCCCGACGCGCAGGTCGCGCCGCGGGGGCAGGCCCGGCCGCAGCCGCCGCAGTTGGCGGCGTCCGTCGCCGTGTTCGCGCAGCGACCGCCGCACGCGACGGTGCCCGCGGTGCAGACGCAGCTGCCCGCCGTGCAGACGCCGCCGCCGACGCACACCACGTCGCAGGCGCCGCAGTTGACGTTGCTCGCCGCGAGGTTCACGCAGACGCCCCGGCAGCTCGTGGTGCCGGCCGGGCAGGCGCAGCGGCCCGCGGCGCAGACCGTCCCGCCGGTGCAGGCGATGCCGCAGCCGCCGCAGTTCGCGGCGCTCGCGGCGGTGTCGACGCAGACGCCCGCGCAGTTGGTCGTGCCCGCCGGGCAGACCAGCACGCACGCGCCGCCGGAGCACGACTGGGGCGCGGCGCACTGCGTCCCGCAGGCGCCGCAGTTGCGGCCGTCGGAGGCCGTGTTGACGCATACGCCGCCGCAGAGGGTCTGGCCCGCCGGGCACGCGCAAGCGCCCGCCACGCAGGCGGTGCCGCCCGTGCAAGCGACGCCGCAGCCGCCGCAGTGGGCGCTGCTCGTCGACGTGTTGACGCAGGCGCCCGCGCAGCTAGCCGTGCCGGCCGGGCACACGAGCACGCAGACGCCGGCCGTGCACGAGGTGCCGCCGGTGCAGGCGATGCCGCAGCCGCCGCAGTGGAGGTTGTCGACGCCGATGTCGACGCAGACGCCGCCGCAAAGGGTGCGTCCCGCCGGGCACGAGCACGCGCCCGACGCGCAGAGCGTCCCGCCCGAGCAGGTGCGCCCGCAGGCGCCGCAGTTGGTGCTGTCGCTCTGGACGTCGACGCAGGCCGCGCCGCAGGCCGTGAGCCCCGCGGTGCAGGTCGCCCGGCACGCGCCGGAGCTGCACACCTGGCCCGCCGGGCACGCCGTCCCGCACGCGCCGCAGTTGGCCGCGTCGGTGGTGACGTTGACGCACACGCCGCCGCAGAGGGCCTGACCCGCCGGGCAGACGCAGGCCCCGGAGGCGCACGCCGCCCCGCCAGTACACGAGCGGCCGCAGGCGCCGCAGTTGGAGCCGTCGCTCTGCAGGTCGACGCAGGCGGCGCCGCAGGCCGTGAGCCCCGCGGAGCAGGTCGCCCGGCACGCGCCGGAGCTGCACACCTGGCCCG
>JAQBQI010000083.1 GCA_028287085.1 Myxococcaceae bacterium | reverse complement strand
GCGGAGGGCCCCGCCGACCTCGCGCCGGGCGGACATCAGCTCGTCGACCAGGCCGTCGCGCGCCGCGGCGGCGAGCTCCGGGTTCGCGTGCCGCCACAGGCGCCCGCGCACCACGAGGTAGCGCCCGTCGGGCGTGACGAGCGCGGCGCCCATCGGGTCAGTACGCGCGCGGCTCGTGCAGCGTCGCGGCGGCGTGCGCGGTGGCCGGCGCGGGCCACGGGGAGTTCGGGTCCGCCGCCCGCTCGCAGCGCGCGCGATCTTCGAGCACCGAGGTCGAGGGCTCGCTCGCGCAGACGTAGTCGTCGCGGCGGCCGCACCCGGCGACGCGGTAGCGGCCGCGGTCCTCGTCGACGCGGATGTCCTCCGCGTTGCAGCGGTGATCCTGGCTGAACTGCCGTCGCGCGATGGCGGTGAGCGGCGTCGCGCAGGCGCTCAGGAGCCACGCCACCGCGAGCGCGAGGAGGAACACGAGTGCACGCATGAAGGACCTATGCAGCCCGCGCGGCGGAGCACAAGCCGGCGCCGCGCGGGTCGCCATCGAAGGCGCTCAGCCCTTCTTCCAGGCGGGCGTCTGATCCTTCTGTCCGTCCTGCGAGGGGTCGAAGCCCGGCTTGGCGTAACCGCCGTCGCCCTGCGCGCCCTTCATCCCAGGGTCGAAATTGCTCTGCCCGTAGGGGTCCTTCGGGTTCGCCGTCGAGGGGTCGAACTTGCCCGTCGCGCCTCCGCCCTTCGTCGCGGGTGGCGCCCACTGCGGGCCGCCCATCGGCTGCATCGACGCCGCGGCGCCCTGCTGCATGGGCGGCAGCGGCGGCGGCGCGATGGGCAGAGCGCCCGGACCGGCGCCGGTGTGGTTCTGCGTGCCCATGCGCGCCTGGATGAAGTTCACGAGGTGCGGCGCGATGCCGGCCGCGATGAGCGACGCGGTCTGCGGGTTCATGCCCATGCGCGAGGCCAGCATCTCGCCGACCTTGCCCGCGACCACGCCGCTGAGGCCGCCCTCGAGCGCGCCGCCGAGCCCGCCGCCCCCGAGCATGCCCGAGAGCGCGCCGGTGATGGCGTTCGCCGTCAGCCCGCCGCCGAGGAATCCCTGCGCCCCGCCGGGCGCGCCCGCGTTGCCCTGCTGCTGTTGGAGAACCTGCGCGGCCCCTTCGCCGGCGACGCCCAACGCCTGCTGCGCCACCCCGGGCGCCATGCCGTGTTGTTGTTGCAGCGTCTGCATGGCCGCCTGGCCCTGCGACGAACCCAGGAACTGTTGGAGCATTTGTTCGAACATCCAGCTTCCATAGAGCGAGGGCCCGAGGCCGCAAGCCCCGCGCACTTGACGGATCGACCGCGTCGCGCCGCTCCTCTCCGGGCATGAGCAGGGCGCGATGGTCCGACGGTGTGGCGGTCGAGCATCCGGGGCGGCCGAGTGCGGCGCTCGTGCGCCTCGTGCGGCGCTACCTCGCGCCGGTCGTCGACGCCTGCCACCGCCCGACGCTCGAGGGCGTCGAGCACCTCCCGCCGGCCGGGCCCTTCCTCCTCGTCGCCAACCACTCGGCGGGCCTCGGGGTCGCCGAGATCATGGCGATCCTCGTGCTCTACCTCCGGCACGTCGGCGAGGCGCGGCCCCTCGCGGCCTTCACGCACCCCATCGGCTACCGGGTCTTCCCGCTGAGCCTCGCGCTGCGGCACCTCGGCGCCGTGCCCTCGACCTACGCCGCCGCGGCGGCCGCGCTCTCGGCGGGAGTACCCCTCCTCGTATTCCCCGGCGGCGACCACGAGACGCTGCGCCCGATCTGGCAGCACGACCGCGTCGACTTCGGCGGGCGCGTCGGCTTCCTGCGCATCGCGCGCGAGGCGGGCGTGCCCGTCGTCCCGCTGGGCATCCGCGGCGGGCACCTGACGGCGCCGATCCTGTTCCGCTCGCGCGCGCTGGCGACGCTGCTCGTGGCGCCGCGCCTCATCGGGCAGAAGCGCTGGGGCGTCTCGCTGCTCGGGCTGCTCGTGGGCGCCGCGATCCTCGCCGCGGGGCCGGCGTCGTGGTGGCTGCGCGGCGCGCTGGTGGGGCTCTTCCTCGGCTCGCCGCTGAGCTTCCTGCCGTGGATCCCGTGGACCCTCCGCCTGCGCATCGGCCCGCCCCTCGCGCCGGCCGAGCTCTTCCCCGCGCGCGAGGGCACCGACGACGAGCTGCGCCGCGCGCTCGTGCGCGTCCAGGCCGCGGTGCAGTCGCTCGTCGACCGCTGACAGCCCGTTGCGGCCGCGACCCTCGGGCCCCACTCGGGGACCATGAAGGAACGAACGACGTGCGCCGCCCGACGCTGACCCTCGTGCTCGCCACCGCGCTCGCGGCCTGCGGCGGCGGAGGCTCCACCCCCGCGCGCACCGACGCCGCGACCACCTCCGAGGCGGGCCTCGACGGGGGCCTCGACGCCGGCCTCGGCGACGCCGCGACCGCCGTCGACACGGGCGGCCCGGTCGACCTCGGCACCGGCGCCGACGGCTTCTCGACCTGGCAGCCGGGCGCCCCCTATCCCGCGCTGTCGCAGCTCGTGACGACCTTCCACGCGAGCCTCACGCTCTCCTACGTCAACGCGAGCACGCCGGTGGAGGAGGTCATGAACGCCCGCGCCGACGGCGTCGCGTACTACTTCAACTTCGCCGACGCCCTCGGTCGCTACGTGTACCTGTCGCGCGAGGGCTGCGCCTTCGACGACGTGCACGTCTTCAAGGTCGCGACCGCGGGCGAGTCGTCGGGGCCCGTCGCGGTGAGCGCGCAGTCCGTCGCCGACGTGGAGATCTCCTTGAGCAACCCGAGCGACGTGCGCCTCGCGGCCCTGACCGAGGCCGACCTCCCCGCGGGCGCGACGGGCGCCTGCCGCGCGCTCGACGACACCAGCTTCGAGTACGAGGGCCTCGGCCTCGTGCGGCACCTCACGGTGGGCGTGCGGGTGAGCCGCACCGCCGCGCGCTGCGACCGCGCCTGCGGCGCCCGCGGCGACGCCTCCGAGGGCTGCCGCACGACCTGCCTCGCCGCGCCGCTGCCCTTCACCGGCGAGGTCACCTTCGACCTCGGCCCCGACCTCGCGCTCTCCGCCACGCGGCCCGCGGGCGGGGCGCTCACCTACGCGCCGAGCGACGGCCTGCTCGACGGCCGCGCGACGCTCGTCCTGCAGTGACCGCCCGCGCTCAGCCGCCGAA
>JAQBQI010000070.1 GCA_028287085.1 Myxococcaceae bacterium | reverse complement strand
GCGTCGATGGTACTGCACAGGTGACTGTGTGGGAGAGTAGAACGCCGCCGGGGTCCTATCCAATGGCAACTACCCCGTCGGTCCAGCGTCTTCAAAAGAGCGCTGGACCGGCGGGGTTTTGTCGTTTCTAGCGCCTGAAAACTGGCGCCTACCGGGGTCGACTTGCTATCGCCACTGCCGTCGTGGGTGTGCGCGCAAAGGTCATCGCGGTTCTGATCGTCGCGCCCCTCGTGGCCGCGGGCGCGCTCGGGCCGTCGTTCGTGCGCAGCCGCGTGCGCCAGGGCATCGTGGCCAGCTGCGCCCGCCGGCTCGCCGCGCGCTGCCAGGTGGGCGCGGTCGACCTGGCCATGGACGGCGCGCTCGTGCGCAACCTCGTGGTCGACGTCCCGGGCGCGAGCCGCCACGCGACGGTCGCGCGGGTGGGCGTGCGCTTCCGCTGGCCCGCGCTCGTGCTCGGCCGCATCCAGCAGATCGACGTCCGCGCCGAAGGAATCCAGGTGTCGTCGCGCGTACCCATCGAGGAGATCATCCGCCGCCCCGTCGCGGCCCCGTCGGCCGAGGGCGGTCGCCGGCGCTTCACCGTGGGGAGCGTTCACCTCGACCGGGTGCAGGTCGACCTCGACGCGCGCGAGGGCGACGTCTCCCGGGCGCGGGTGCAGCTGCGCGAAGGCGTCATCGACGTCACCGAGGCGCGCGACATGACCGTGCGCTGGTCCGAGCTGCGGGCCGAGCTGCCGCAGGTGGTGATGCGCTCGGGCGCCTGCGTGGCGCTGCGGCGCGCCGGCCAGCAGAGCCTCAACTGCACCGGCTTCGAGGCCCTCGCCGACGTGCGCGCGAAGGACGCGCTGCCGCCCTTCATCGCGCAGCTCGAGGCCGCGTGGCGCAGCGAGAACCCCGCGGGTGAGGCGACGCCCGGCGGGGAACCCGCGCCGGCGGGGGAGGCGCCCGCGGCCGCCAGCGCGCTCTCGGTGCAGGCGCGCGAGGGGTCGATCCGGCTGCAACGCGACGGCGAGGATCTCGTGCACCTCGAGCCGGCGAGCCTCACGCTCCAGGCCCACGGGCGCGTCGTCGACGAGCTGCGCGTCGAGGTGGGCGCCGACCAGGGCGGGGCCCTCACGGCGAGCTACTCGCGCGACGAGCACGCGCGCTGGCAGGTCGAGGTCGAGGCCGGCACGCTGCCGCTGCACCGGCTGGCGCCGTGGGTTCCCTTCGTCCCGTGGCACGCGCCGGAGAACGGCACCGCGCGCTTTCACGTGCGCGTCGAGCCCCCGGAGGGCAGCACCGACGCCGCCGTGCTCGAGGTCTCGGGCAACGTCACCGTGGAGCACTTCGGCTTGCAGCACCCCGGGCTCGCGCGCGAGGCCCTCGACGGCCTGAGCGCGTCGATCTCGGGCCGCGCCACGCTCGACCTCGAGCGCCGCCGCGTGACCACCCCCGGCGTCTCCGCCGAGCTCAACGGGCTGCGCTTCTTCCTCTCGGGCAGCGCCGAGCGCGACCCGCAGCACACCGCCGTCGACGCCGTGCTGCGCGTGCCCGTCTTCGACTGCGACCTCCCGCGGCGCGTGCTACCGCCGGCCGCGGTGGGTCCGCTCGCGGGCTTCCTCTTCAGCGGAACCCTCGCGGGCGACGCCCACATCGCCCTCGACACCCGGCAGCTCTCCAACACCGTGCTCGACGTCAACGTCCAGGACGGCTGCCAGGTGTCGCAGTCGTCCGTCGAGGTCGGGCTGCGCCGGCTCGGCAACCCCTTCATCCAGCGGGTGCAGGAGCCCAACAACGTCGTCCGCACCTTCCTCACCGGGCCGGGCTCGCCCGCGTGGACGCCCTTCGAGGCGATCTCGCCCTTCGTCGTCGGCGCGGTCATCCAGCGCGAAGACGGCGGCTTCTACCGCCACCACGGGTTCTCGCCCGACGAGGTGCGCGGCGCCCTCATCCGCAACGTCAACGCCGGCCGCTTCGCCTTCGGCGCCAGCACCATCACCATGCAGCTGGTGAAGAACGTCTTCCTCGCGAGGGAGAAGACCCTGGTGCGCAAGCTCCAGGAGGTCGCCCTCACCTGGTGGCTCGAGCGCTCGCTCGACAAGCGCTCGATCCTCGAGCTGTACCTCAACGTCGTCGAGTTCGGCCCCGGCATCTACGGCATCGGGCCGGCCGCGCGCTTCTTCTTCGGCCACGAGCCCGGCGACCTCACCGTGCTCCAGGGGATCTACCTCGCCACCCTGCTCCCCGCGCCCATTCCCCGGTACGGGATGTTCGAGCGCGGCGCGGTCGGCGGCGGCACCCTCCAGCAGCTCCGGCACACCGCCCGCTCGATGGCCCTCAACCACCACATCACGGCCGAAGACGCGACCGCCGCCGAGCACGAGGGCATCGCGTTTCGACCGCGCAACAGCCCCGTCCCGGGCCAGCAGACGGTCACCGTCGACCCGCTCACCACCGACGAGCAGGCCCTCGAAATGAGCCAGCGGCTCGGCGTGCAGGTGCTGCCCGAGATGCCCGACAACCCCTCCGCCCCCGACGCCGTCGACGACGCCCCGCGCTGAGCCGCGGAGATTACACGGTGCGGTAAGATCGGGTCAGGGGGCGAGGTCGCCCAGCAGCGCCGCGAGCACCAGCGAGGACGACTCGATGAGGCTCGCCTTGGAGATGGTTCCGGCGGGGGACTCGAGCCAGGCGAGGGAGGTCACCTCGACGAAGCCCACCCAGCCGCGCAGCAGCACCCGCAGCGCGCGCGGCCGCGGCGGCGCCGGCAGGTCGCGCAAGACGGTGTCGACGTAGTGGTTGCGCACCCGGTCGACGATGCCCGCGATCACCGGGTCGGAGCCGATGCCCCCGCGCATCAGCGCCACGTAGGCGGGGCCGCGCGCCTTCACGAAGTCGAGGTAGGCCTCGAGCCCCGTGCGCAGCCGCAGGTCGGGCGCGAGCGCCGGGTCGATCGTCGTCTGCGCCAGCAGGTCGGCCGCGGCCGTCTCCAGCACCGCCGCGTAGTAGTCCCGCTTCGTCGGAAAGTAGTGGTAGAGCAGCCCCTTCGAGATGCCCGCCGCCTCGGCGATGTCGTCGATCGAGACCGCGTCGTAGGGCCGCGTGCCGAAGAAGGCCATGCCCTGCGTGATGAGCTGCGCCCGCCGGACGTCGACCGTCTGCCGCGTGCGCGCCGCCTTCTTCACCACCGGCGGGCTGGTCATCCGTGAAAGGACTACCGCCGAGTTGACCGGGCTTCAATCGTCCCCTAACGATGGCTTATTGAACCCAAGTCAGTGAGGCGAGCCATGGATGTGAACACGCACGAGACGCAGCCCGCGCGCCCGATCAAGCCGCGCGCGCCCGGGGTGACCTTCGACGCGGCGCTGCCGCGGTACTGGTTCGGGGGATTGAAGGTCGCGTCGCTGCTCACCAACGGGGTGGGGCTGCTCTTCCCGATGGGCGAGCGCTTCTTCGTGCGCAGCGTGATGCACTACCTCCCGCGCGTCGACGATCCGGCGCTGCGCGCGCAGGTGAAGGGCTTCGCGGGGCAGGAGCACCGGCACGCCCGCGCCCACGAGGACTACAACGCCGTGCTCGCCGCGCAGGGCTACGACGTCACCGGCTTTCTCCGGGTCTACGAGCGCATCGCCTTCGGGGTCGTCGAGCCGCTCGCGCCCGCCGCGCTGCGCCTCGCGGTGACCGCCGCCACCGAGCACTTCACGGCCATCATGGCCGAAGACACCCTGCGCCGCGGGTACTTCGCGGCGATGGAGTCCGAGGTCGCGCGCATGCTGCGCTGGCACGCCGCCGAGGAGATCGAGCACAAGGCCGTCGCCTTCGACGTGCTGAAGGCCGTCGCGCCGGGCTACCCCCTGCGCATGGCGGGCCTCGCGCTGGCGTCGACGCTGCTCGGCGGGTTCTGGCTCGCGGCGGTGATCACGCTGGCGCGGCAGGACGCGAAGCTGCCGCCCGAGGCGCACCGCGAGCCCACCGCGGAGGAGAAGGCCAACACGCCGCTCGACGTGTTCGCGCGGGGCATCCGGGAGTACGCGCGGAGGGACTTCCACCCCGACGACCGCGACAACCTCGGCCTCGCGGTCGAGGAGCTACGGGCGCTCGGGATGGAGCCGGCGTAGCCGTCAGTCGAGGGTGAGGGGGATGAAGGTCTGGCCGTTCTGGCGCCGCACGAGCAGCGCCGAGTGGCCGTCCTGCGTGGCGTTGACCAGGTCGCCCGAGCTGCCCACGGGCTGCTGGTCGGCCTGGAGGATCACGTCGCCGGGACGCAGCCCCGCGCGGTCGCCGGCGCCGCCGGGTTCGACCACGGTGATCATCACGCCGCGCTCGACGCCGAGCTGACGCGCGCGCTGCACCGGGATGGGCGCCACCTCGAGGCCGAGGTTGCGCGAGCCCTCCGG
>JAQBQI010000047.1 GCA_028287085.1 Myxococcaceae bacterium | reverse complement strand
TGCGCATCCCGGGCATCGGCCCGGCGCGGGCGGCGGCGATCGTGACGCTCCGCGAGCGCGCCCACCGCTTCAACCACGCCGAGGACCTCCTCCGCGTGCGCGGCATCGGGCGGGTGGGCTTCCGCCGCATGCGCCCGTATCTGGCGCTGGCCGGCGAGACCACGCTGGCGTCGCGCCCGGGCCGCGCGCCGCGGGTGCGCCCCGACGCTGTCACCGAGTAGCGACCCGCCGAATACGGGGCCCTGTTCTCTGAGTATCGGGCCCCGTATTCCACCCTCCCCGCCGCTCGCCGGCCCGCGTTCGGGCCGATGGTAGAGTGCCCCGATGAGCTCTGCGTGGAACGTCGAGATCGTGCGCCCCGTGCCCCGCGTCGATGAGCGCTGGCTGCTGGACGAGGAAGACATGCCCGAAGCGCCGCTCCACGACCTCGCGATCGACCTGCTGACGGCGGTCCTGCGGGCGTGGGTGCGCCGCACCGGTCGCGGGGCGTCGGTGCACCGCAACCTCGCCCTGCGCTGGGTGCCCGAGCGACCGCGCGTGGGCTGCGACCCCGACGTGTGCCTCGTGGAGCCCGCGCTCCCCGAGGCGGAGACCTCGCTCTGCCTCTGGAAGCCCGGGCACGAGCCGCCCCGCGTCGCGATCGAGGTCGTGAGCGAGGGCACCGCCGCTAAGGACTACAACGACAACCCCGCGCGCTACGCCGCCAACGGCACCCAGGAACTCTGGGTCTTCGATCCGCTGCGCAGCGGCCCCGCCGACAGCGGCGGGCCGTGGCTGCTACAGGTGTGGAGCCGCGGCCCCGGCGGGCGCTTCCGGCAGGTGTACGCGGGCGACGGGGCGGCCTTCAGCGACGTGCTCGGCGCGTGGCTGGTGGTGACCGACGGCGGCCGGCGCCTGCGCGTCGCTGACGACGAAGCGGGGCAGCGCCTCTGGCCGACGGGCGAGGAGGCGGCGCTGGCGGAGGTCGCGCGTCGCGGTGAGGAGCTTGCGCGTCGCGACGAGGAGCTCGCCCGCTTGAAGGCGCAGCTGGCGAAGCTCGGCGGCGGCTGACGCCCGCTACGCCCGCGGCAGGCGCCCGACGAAGCGCTCGATCGCCGCCCGGTGCAGCTTGAACACCACCCGGTTGACCACCACCACCGCCGACACCGCGCAGACCTCGGCCACCACGGCGAGCCCGTTCTGCCGCAGCGTCTCGCCGGTCTCCACCAGGTCGACGATGACGTCGCTCAGGCCCACCAGCGGCGCCGTCTCCACCGAGCCCTGCACGTAGATCAGCTCGACCTCGGTGCCCGCCGCCGCGAAGTGCCGCCGCGCGATGCGCGGGTACTTCGTCGCCACGCGCAGCGCCCGGTCGCGCGGCGGCGCCGTCCACCCGTCGGGCGCCGCCACCACCATGCGGCAGCGACCGAGCCCCGTGTCGTGCGGCAGCACCAGGTCGGCCTCGCGCTCGAGCAGCACGTCGCGGCCCACCACGCCGAGGTCACACGCCCCGTGCTCGACGTAGGTCGGCACGTCGTCGGGCTTCAACAGCAGGAAGCGCATCGGCGCCCCGTCGACCGTCGCCTCGCGCACCAGCGTGCGGTCGGTCTCCGCCAGCGCCCCGGGCGGAACCCCCGCCGCCGCCAGCGAGGCCGCCAGCTGCTTCGCCAGCCGGCCCTTCGGCACGGCCACCGTCAGCGCACGCGTCACCCGTCGCCGCGCACCCGCTCGATGCGCGCTCCGAGCGGCCGCAGCTTCTTCTCGATCGACTCGTAGCCGCGGTCGAGGTGGTACACGCGCAGCACCTCGGTGCGGTCGCTCGAGGTGAGACCCGCGATCACGAGGCACGCGCTCGCCCGCAGGTCGGTCGCCATCACCGACGCGCCCGAGAGCGCCGCGACGCCCTTCACCACCGCCACGCGCCCGTGCACCTCGATGTCGGCGCCCATGCGGCTGAGCTCGGGCACGTGCATGTAGCGGTTCTCGAAGACCGACTCGGTCACCACGCTGGTGCCGCGCGCGAGCGTCATCACGGCCATGAACTGCGCCTGCATGTCGGTCGGGAAGCCCGGGTGCGGCGCCGTCGCGATGTCGCCGCCCTTGAGCGAGCGCGCGCCCTCCGAGCGCACCCGGATGCCGCCCTCCTCGCGCACCACCTCGACGCCCGCCGCGCGCAGCTTCGCCAGCAGCGGCTCCATGTGCTCGGGGATCGCGTCGCGCACCATCACGTCGCCGCCCGTCGCCGCGACCGCCAGCAGGAAGGTGCCCGCCTCGATGCGGTCGGGGATGATCGCGTGGTCGACCGCGTGCAGCTCCTCGACCCCCTCGATGTGGATCACGTCGGTGCCCGCCCCGTCGACCTTCGCGCCCATCTTGTTGAGCACGCGCGCGAGCTCCTCGATCTCGGGCTCGCGCGCCGCCCCGATGAGCTGCGTGCGCCCCTTCGCGAGCGCGGCCGCCATCATCAGGTTCTCGGTTCCGGTGACGGTGGCCATGTCGAGGTGGATCGACGCGCCGTGCAGCCGCTTGCACTCGGCCACCACGTAGCCGTGGTCGAGCTTGATGGTGGCGCCCATCGCCTCGAGGCCCTTGAGGTGCTGGTCGATGGGCCGCGCGCCGATGGCGCAGCCGCCCGGCAGCGAGACCTTGGCGTAGCCGTGCCGCGCCACCAGCGGACCGAGCACCAGCACCGACGCGCGCATCTGCTTGACCAGCTCGTAGGGGGCCTCGGGCCTCGCCACCGAGGCGCCGCGGATGTTCACCGTCGGCGGGGTGACGTCGGTCTCGGCGCCCATGAAGCGCAGGAGCGCGGCCATCGTGTCGACGTCGCGCAGCCGCGGCACGTTGCGGAAGGTGCACGCCCCGTCGGTGAGCAGCGACGCGCACAGGATCGGGAGCGCGGCGTTCTTGGCGCCGGAGACCAGCACCTCCCCGTGGAGCGGAAGGCCGCCCTCGATGACCAGCTTTTCCATAGGAGGGGGCGACTTAGCACAGGTCGTCGCGGGCCCGCGACGGTGCGGCAGAGGCGGGCGGCGGGATCAGCCGCCGGTGGTGAAGTTGAACGCGACCTGGGCGTCGACGGACTCGCCCGCGCCGATGGTCGCGACGCGACGGGCGCCCGAGGTGATGCAGGTGTCGAAGCGGGGGTCGGGGCTCGGCGAGACGCTGGTCCGGTTGATGAGGCCCTGACCGTTGACCGAGAGCGTGATGGTCACCCGGGTGTCGCGCATCGCGGGGTTCTGCCGGAGCAGCGCCTGCCAGCAATTGTTGGCGACGCGGCTGTCCTGGAAGGCCCGCACCGCGCGGCCCGCGCGCGCCGCGCCGGTGGGGGCGGGGCTGGGGTCGCCGCTGTTCGCCGCCGTCGGGTTGCG
>JAQBQI010000028.1 GCA_028287085.1 Myxococcaceae bacterium | reverse complement strand
GGCGGGGTCGAGCGCGGGGTCGACGCAGCGACCCTCGCAGGCGCGGAGGCCGGCGGGACAGCCCGCGTCGAGCGCGGGGGCGTCGAGGGTTCCCGCGTCGGCGACGACGGGGACGGAGGGGTCGTCGCAGGCGCCCACGACCGCGAGCACGAACAACCAGAGGAGCGCCTGGAGCTTCAAGTGAACCGATCTCGGGCGGTGCGACGCCCGGTGGCGAGCAGAGGCGCGCGACGCTACGTCGGGCGAAAGCGGCGCCGCAACGCGGAGGGGGAGCCTCGCCTGCGGGAGCTGCCTCAGGGGCAGCCGGGGAGGTTGGCGCCGGACCGGTTGCGGAGCGCGTCGAAGACCGGCCGCGTGGAGGCGCCCGAGTCGGCGAAGCAGCGCCCCGACGACAGCGGCGCGAAGGGGCAGGCCCCGCTGTCGCCCGTCGCCCCGACGCCCGCGAAGCTGTAGTAGTACCAGCGCCGCACGCGGGGGTCGCCGTCGGTGAAGAGCCGGTAGAAGAAGCGCGCCGTGCACTGCTGGCGCAGCAGCTGGTCGCCCGCTCCCTCCAGCACGCCGCCCACCTCGGTCATCCAGATCTCGGTGCGCGCCCAGCTGCCCTGGAGCGACGCGGAGAAGGCCGCGGTCACGCAGGTGGCGGGGTTGTCGTTGCAGTGGTTGCCGTTGCGCTCGTAGTGGAACGCGTCGGCCCAGTTGTGCACCGCCCAGTAGGCCGGGCGGTGGTGGGGGAAGCCGTAGGTCGCGCCGTCCTCGTCGATCGAGAACTTGTAGCGGTCGAGCCACGAGCACGCCGCGCGGCCGCAGGGGCGGTCGGGGCCGACGTCCATGGCGAAGTCGCGCGTGCGGCCCGGGACGGTGGCGGCCATGTCGCCCGCGGCCACGACGCAGCCGGAGCCGGGGCGGCAGCGGGTGAGCGCGCGGAGGTAGATGTCCGCCGCCGTGCGGGCGCTGTCGGGCCAGGAGTCGGGGCCGTTGGGTTCGTTCCAGGCGGTGAAGGCCTGCACCTGCGGCCACGTCGCGCGGAAGCGGGCGAAGGCGTTGTCGTACTGCGCGGGCACCGGGAGCGGGCCGTTGGGCGTGAAGGCCACCATGGGCTCGACGCCGTGGCAGGCCGCGCGGTCGAGCCAGGTCTGGAGCTTCACCCGGTCGGGGTCCGTGGGGGCGAGGAGCGCGACGTTCCAGTGGGCGTAGTAGTGCGCGAGGCGCCGGTGCTGCACCCCGCCCGCGCTCACGAAGAAGCGGTCGAAGCCCGGGTTGTCGAACATGTTCTGGTTGGAGTCGGCGAGGCCGATCATCAGCCGCTCGGCCACCGGCGTCGGCGCCACGGGACAGGGGTCGGGCGGCGGCGTCCCGGCGTCCCGCGGCGGCGGCGTGGTGGTACCCACGTCCGTCGGCGGCGCGATGATCCCGAGGTCCGTCGGCGGCGCGACGACACCGACGTCCGTCGTCGGCGTGGCGTCCGTCGACGGGGCGGTGTCCGTCGTGGGCGCGACGTCCAGCGTGGGCCGGTCGTCGAGCTGCGCGGGCGCGTCGATCTCGCCGACCGACCCGTCGCGCGCGGCCGCGTCCTCCGTCGGGGCGTCGGCGTCGCGGCTCACGATCGCGCCCTCCCCGCAGGCCCCGAGCGCCAGCGCGAGGAGCGCGAGCAGCGCGGGGCGGGGCGTCGCGACGGCCGCCATCAGAGCAGCCCGTAGCGCGCGGTGTGGAGCTGCCGGCGCGCGTCGTAGAAGGCGATGTCCAGCACCCGCCGCGAGGGGTTGGCGCGGAACACCGTGTAGCTGTTGAGCCGCGTGGCGTAGGTCCATTGCGGGCGGCTCATGGTGCGCACGACGCTCGCGGGGAGCGTGCCCTGGCCGCCGGCGCCCATGAGCACCTCGCGCATGCGGTTGACCCCGGAGCGCATCTCGAGGCGACCGACGGCGCCGACGTGGAAGTCCCCGGAGAGCCACCACACCCCGCCCGCGCGCTGCCCCGCGGCGAGCACCGCGGCGCGGTCGGCGGCGAAGCTCTCCCAGCGGTCGTCGGGCGTGCGCCGCGCGTCCACCGCCGCGGGGAAGCGCCCGACGGGCGCCGAGTTCAGGATCAGCTTGAACATCGCCGGCGAGCGCCGCAGCCCGTCGACGAGCCAGTCGCGCTGGTCGTCGGAGAGGTAGCGCCGCGGGGAGAGCGTGCGCTCGCTGCGGCCGTCGAGCACGAAGACCTCCAGGGTCCGCCCCCAGCGGAAGCTGCGCCAGAGGCGCGAGGTGGCGATGGGGTCGCGGCGGATCGGCTGGTGGTCGAAGAAGGCCTGCACCCCGAAGGCCTGGCGCACGGGGTCGGTGCGCCCGGGGATCCAGTTGTTGGCCACCTCGTGGTCGTCCCAGGTGGAGTACGTCCCGACGGCGGCGTGCAGCGCGCGGTGGCCGGGGTTCGACCAGGCCTCGGCATACTTGCGATGGTATTCGGGGAGCAGCGTGGCGCCATGGCCCGCGGGGTGGTCGGCGTAGAGCTGGTCGCCCGCGTGGAGGAAGAACGACAGGTCGCCGCGCCGCGCCGCGCGCCCGAGGTTGCGCGCCGTGGCCGCGCGGTACTGCGAGGTGCACGACACGCCCGCGAAGGTCACCGTCTCGAGCGCGTCGGGCGCGATGGCGGCGCGGAAGTGCCCGATGCGCGAGCGGCCGGAGAAGCCCGCGCCCGAGCGCTCGAGGAAGGCGAAGATGTGCCGCGCGCCGGCGCGCAGGCCGGGGACGTCGACGTGCACGAAGCCGCCGGGGGCGGGCGTGACGTCGGCCTCGAAGGCGACGCGCACGGCGCGGTTGCCGTCCATCTGGAGGACGTGGAGCACGAGGCGCGCGGAGCCGAGGTAGCGGGTCCAGAGGACGGCGCGCTCGTGGGTGGCGTCGCCGGCCATGACGCCGAGGGGGAAGGCCGCCTCGTTCGCGCGGATGGCGCCGAGGTCGCGGATGGGCGGCCGGCTCGACGGCGTGACGATCCCGCCCGCGTCGACGCGCGGCGGGGGCACGACGCCCGCGTCGAAGGGCGCGGGGGGATCGGGCTCCTCCAGAAGCGCGACGTCGGCGTAGACCTTCGCGGCGTCGCGCTCGGCGACGCTGGCGTCGAGGTCTTCGATCGGGGCGTCGCCGTCCTCGCCCTCCTCCTCGTCGCCGGGGTCGGGGTCGAGCGGCGCCTCGGGGTCGGGCTCGCCCGCCTCGGGGTCGTCCTCGAAGGAGCTTCCCGGCATCAGCGCCGGGTCGTCGTAGGGCTCCGGTACCTCCGCGTCGCTGGCGTCGTCGGGGACGCCCGCGCACGCGCCGGTCATCGCGGCGCACAGCGCCAGGAACCCTCGTCGATCGATGCGGCAGGTGTTCACGCCGCGAGCGTCACGCACCTCTCGGGGGTCCACCAGTGGTCAGAGAAACCCCGGCCGTGCGGGATCATCCGCCGGGGCCCATGGCCCTGATCCAAGCGGTCGCCACTCGAGTCCGGGCACGACGCCCGCTGTGCCGACGGGCTTCAGCCCTATCGTTTCTACACATTTCAGACGGCCGAGCGCCGCGGGAGACGCCGCCCACTTCGCGGTTGCGGACGGCCCGCGTCGCGGGCCTGCAACCGCTGAACTGGGGGCCTGGAACTG
>JAQBQI010000012.1 GCA_028287085.1 Myxococcaceae bacterium | reverse complement strand
GGCGGCGGCGCGTGCGGCGTCGGCGTGTGCCTCGATGGCTACGCCGATTGCGACAGCAACGCGGCCAACGGCTGCGAGTGCAAGCCTCCCAACGCCGCCGGGGCGTGCGCCGCGGGCGGGTGCGCCGTCCGCGCGTGCTTCGCGGGCTACGGCGACTGCGACCACGCCGCCGCCAACGGGTGCGAGTCGCTCCTCGCCTCCGACGCTGCGAACTGCGGCGCGTGCGGGGCCCCCTGCGCCGCGGGGCGCGCGTGCGCCGCGGGCTCGTGCGTGCTGTGCGCGGCCGGACAGACGGTGTGTCCCGGCGGCTGCGTCGACACGCAGACCAGCACCGCCCATTGCGGCGCGTGCGGTCGCGCCTGCGCCGCGGGGCAGGTCTGCACGGCCGGCGCCTGCATCACCCCCTGCACCATCGCCCACCTCGCGCGGTGCGACCGGGGCGGGGCGGCTCCCGCGTGCTGCGCGGGCGGCGAGACCTGCGAGACCACCGCCTACAGCTCGGGCAACACGCTCTGCTGCGTCCTCGCGCAGAGCGCGTGCAGGTCGGTCGCGGACTGCTGCTACGGCGTTCCCTGCAGCGACGGCCGGTGCTGCGTCCGCCCGGGCGGGTGGTCGCCGAACGACGAGACCTGCTGCAACCGGGCCCGCACCGGCACGACCTGCCGGTAGCGCCCGTCCCTGCCGCTCTCTCCATCCCCTCCCCCGATCGCGCCTATGCTCCGCGCCCGTGGAGCCCGTCGACCTGCCGCCCGAAGCCGCCGCCCCGCGCGAGGTGCTGTGGCAACAGGCGCTCATCCGGGCCGCCATCCAGGGGCTCGAAGACGTCGCCACCGCCGACTACGCCGAGGTCCTCTTCGCCCGCTCGCGCCGCCCCGCCGTCGCCAGCGCCTTCTTCGACCAGCTCGGCGAGGCCGCCCTCGCCCGCGGCTTCGCCGTGGCCCGCGTCTCCGTCCTCGAGGAGCGCGCCTTCGACACCCTCGACGGCCTCGTGCGCAACCTCCTGCTCTCGCTGCGCGCGCCCGGCGCCCCCTCGCGCGCCCGCGGCTGGGCCACCGTGCTCGACCGCTTCGCCGCCGGCTACGACTCCGCCGCCGCCGCCGTCGCCGCCTTCGACCGCGCCGCCCGCCGCTTCGGCGCCGCGGGTGACCTCTCGGTGCTCTCGCGCGAGTACCTCGAGGCCGCCCCCCGCCCGGCGCGCGTCGCCGCCCGCCTCGACGCGTGGCTCTCGGGCACCGAGCTCGCGCGCGTCGAGGGCCGCGTCACCGCCCTCGGCTCGCTCACTTCGCTCACCGCCCGCCGCGCGCTCGGCGAGTTCACGCGGCTTCTCCGCGCGCTCGGCCACCACGGTCTCATGATGGTCTTCGAGGGCGCCGAGGTGCTCACGCGCCTCTCGCCCGCGCGCCGCGACGGCAGCTTCACGGTGCTGCGCGAGCTCGTCGACAACGCCGACGGCGGCCGCGGCCTCGTCGCGGCGCAGCTCTGGGTCTCCGGCACCGCCGCGCTCTTCGACGGCCCGCGCGCCATCACGGCCTTTCGCCCCCTCGCCACCCGCGTGCTCGTCACCTCCACCTTCGAAGGAACCTTCCCCCCGCCCCACCGCGCCCTCGTCGACCTCACCCCCGTCGGCGACTGGGACCCCGCCGGTCTGCTCCCCACCGTGCACGCCCCGCCCCCCTCCGCGGCCTCGGCACTGCGCGCCGTGATGCGCGCGTCACACGGCCTGCCCCCGGCCGACCCCGAGGTCTCGATGAGCGTCGGCCACGAGCGCATCGACGCGACCATCACCGAGCTCTTCCACCACGCCGCGCTCGAGAGCTCGGTCTTCGCGCTCGTCACCGGCGTCTACGGCGCGGGCAAGTCCCACCTCCTGATGCACCTCACGGCGCGCGCGCTGGCCGAGCGCCGCCCGGTCTTCCGCCTCGCGATGGAGCACCTCGACGCCGACCTCGGCAACCCGCAGCGCCACCTCCGGCGCATGCTCGACCAGGCGGTGCTCCCGCTCCCCTCGGCGCCCTCCGCCCTCGACCGCCTCGTCGCCTGGACCCGCTCGGCCGTCGGCGTCTACGACCTCCTCGCCGCCCTCGAAGAGATCGCCCAGACCACTACCGGGGACGCCGCCATCGCCGCGCGCAAGGCCCTCTCGCGGGCCTCCCGCAACGCGGGCGCTGGCGTGGCGTTGGAGAGCTTCCTCGGCGCCGCCGACCTCGCCGCCCGCGTCGGCACCTCCGCCTACCGCAAGGACGCCTACCAGCGCCTCCAGCTCTGGCTCGAGCTGCTCGCGCGCATGGACGACTGCCGCGGCCCGATGATCCTCATCGACGAGGCCGAGAACCTCTACCGCGGGCTCTCGTCGTCGCAGCGGCGCGCGGCGCTGCGCTCGCTGTCGTTCTACTGCGGCGGCACGCTGCCGGGCTCGTGCGTGGTGCTGGCGATCACGCCCGACGCGCTGACGTCGCTGCGCCGCGAGGCGGGCGAGCTGCTCGACGACGTCACCGAGCAGCGCACCGTGCTCCCCTCCGAGGACGCCGCGATGCTGCGCCGCCGCATCACCTGGACGCGCCCCGTCGAGGTGCCCGAGCTCGACGCCTCGCAGCGGGTCGTGCTCGCCTTCCGCGTGCGCGCGACGCACCAGCGGGTGCGCGGCGAGGTCGACGACCCGCGCTGGGCGAGCTGGGTGACGGGCGCGCTTGCTGACGCGGCCACCCCCCGCGAACTGGTGCGCCGGGTCATCGACCGGCTGGAGGGTTTGTGGTGGCGCGCGGGCGCCGCCCCGACCGCTCAGCGGCTCTTGAACCAGTCGTAGCCCGGGCCGATCAGGAAGCCGACGAAGCTCCCGATCGCGAGCGCGACGGCGATGATGATCACCGAGGTGCGGGTGGTCGGCGCCGGGGTCGCGCGCCAGCTGCGGCGCATCAGGCGCTTGGCGATGATCTGCACGAGCGGACCCTTCGGGTCGGCGCCGAGCATCACCCCGAGGCAGCGCAGCATGATGCGCTCGATGTCGCTGGCGCGCTGGTCGACCGCGCCGCCCGGCACGCGCAGCTCGTTGAGCGCCACGGCGTAGACGAAGGCCATGCCCACCGGCAGCTTGCCGTGGTTCTCGGGCGCGCCGAGCAGCGCGCAGAGCTTGGTCCACTGGTTCTGGCTGACGAGGTCCTCGATGGTCGCCATGTGGATCGTCGCCGCGGGCGTCGGCGGCAGCATCGAGAGCGGCGTCGGGGGGAGGTTCGACGGCATCACCTCGCGCAGCGGCGCCTCCTCCGCGGCGCCGGGCGGGCGCGTGTCGATGAGCGCGCGGTCGTCGGAGCGCGGCGGCGCGGGCGGCGGCAGCGTGGGCATCACCTCGGTCTGGTGCGCGGTCGTGGCCGCGGGCGTCGGCGTCGGGGTTGGCGTTGGCGTTGGCGTTGGCGTCGGCGTCGGCGTCGGCGCGGGCGCCGGCTCGCTCACCCGGTCGGGCCCGATGGTCACCTCGATGAGGTCGGCCAGCGCCCGGATCGACGGCTTGGCCGCGGCGGGCTGCTGGTCGTCCTCCCACCTGTCCTCGGACTTCGCGCGGTCGAGCAGCTCGGTCATCGTGGGGGTCCTTTGGGACGCGACGATACGCCCCGTCGCCGCGGCTTGCCCACTCTCCATCACCGCGGCGCTACTCGTACACCCCGTCGAGGCGCCACCGCGCCGCCACCGGATCATACGCGATCAGATAAAGCCCGCCGTCGTCGAGCTCGACGTCGTAGCCCTCGTGCGCGTAGGGCTCGTCCCACCAGCCGCCCTCCACCCGCCACGGTCCGCTGGAGGTCACCACGCGGCCGCGCACCTCGCCCGCGCGCACGCTGACGAGGCCCGCCTCGCCGGTGACCACGGCGACCTCGCGCGGCGGGCGGTAGACGTGCAGCGCCATCGCCCGCCCCCCGGCGGCGACGGCGCGGGGGGTGCGCGGCGGGTCGAAGGCCGTCACGG
>JAQBQI010000008.1 GCA_028287085.1 Myxococcaceae bacterium | reverse complement strand
GGCGCGGCCGCGAAGCACCTCCGCGCGCCGGGAAACGCGGCGATCAATCGGGCCAGCATCTCGCGCCAGGGCTTGTCGGACGAGGCGCCGAAGACGATCGCGGCGACGGGCGGCAGGCCCGGCGTGGCGCAGAGCGCGGCCACCCCGTCGAGGTTGTGGCCGCCGTCGAGGATCACGTCGCCGACGCGCTCCATGCGCCCCGGCCAGCGGGCGGCGGCGAGGCCCGCCCGCACGGCGCCGCCGTCGACCCCGCGGCCGAGCGCGCGCAGCCGGTCGAGCACGCCGACGGCGGTGGCGACGTTGTCGACCTGGTAGGCGCCGCCGAGCTTTACCGTGACGGGTAAGACCCCGAGCGCCGAGTCGACCTCGAGCGACGCGCCCGCGGCGTCGAGCGCGCGCACCCGCACCGCCGGGGCGTCGAAGAGCGGCGCCCCCACGCGGCGGGCGACGGCCTCGATCGCGGCGCGCGCCGCGGAGGGCTGGCGCAGCGTCGGCCCGAGCACGCAGGGAACGCCGGGCTTGAGGATGCCGGCCTTCTCGGCGGCGATCGCGGCGAGGGTGTCGCCGAGGTAGCCCTGGTGGTCGAGGGCGATGCCGGTGATGGCGGTGACCTCGGGGGCGCAGACGTTGGTCGCGTCGAGCCTCCCCCCGAGGCCCACCTCGAGCACCACGCGCTCGACCCGCGCCTCGGCGAAGCACATCCAGGCGAGCGCCGTGGCGGCCTCGAAGAAGGTGAGCGTGGGCATCGACCCGTCGGCCATCATGGCGAGCAGGCGGTCGCACTGGCGCTGCGCCGCGGCCTCGTCGACGGGCTCGCCGTCGATCGCGATGCGCTCGACGAAGCGGTGCAGGTGCGGCGAGGTGTAGCGGCCCGCGCGCTGGCCGCCGGCGCGCAGGGCGGCGTCGACCATGGCGGTGACGCTGCCCTTGCCGTTGGTGCCGGCGACGTGCACGGCGGGGAGGCGGGCCTGCGGGTCGCCGAGGGCACGAAGGGCCGCGCGCATGGCCGCGAGGTCGAGCACCACGCCGCGGGCGATGAGGGGCGCGAGCCGTTCGACGAGGGCGGCCATCGGGCGCTCAGCCGGCGAGCAGGCCGACCACGCGACGCACGGTCGCGCGCAGCTCGGCGCGCGGCACGATGGCGTCGATCATCCCGTGCTCGAGCAGAAACTCGCTGCGCTGGAAGCCCTCGGGGAGCGTCTGCTTGATGGTCTGCTCGATGACGCGCGGGCCGGCGAAGCCGATGAGGGCGCGGGGCTCGGCGAGGTTGACGTCGCCGAGCAGCGCGTACGAGGCCGCCACGCCGCCGGTGGTGGGGTGCAGCAGCACCGAGACGAAGGGCACGCCCGCGTCGGCGAGCAGCCCGCGCGCGGCGACGGTCTTGGCCATCTGCATCAGCGAGTGGATGCCCTCCTGCATGCGCGCGCCGCCCGACGCGCTGAGCACGACGACGGGGCGGCGGGCGCTGGCGCCGCGCTCGAAGAGGCGGGTGAGGCGCTCGCCGACGACGCTGCCCATCGAGCCGCCCATGAAGCCGAAGGCGAAGACGCCGAGGGCGATGTCGACGCCGTCGAGCGAGGCGTCGCCGACGAGCACGGCCTCGGACTCGCCCGACTGCCGCTGCGAGCGCGCGAGGCGCGACGGGTAGGTCTGCCCGTCGCTGAAGCCCAGCGGGTCGGTCGAGCGCAGCGAGTCGCCGATGGGCGCGAAGCTGCCGGGGTCGGTGAGCAGCGCGACCCAGCGCGGGGGCGCCATGCGGTGGTGGTGGCCGCAGCGGGGGCACACGTCCCAGGCGCGGGCGAGCTCGTCTTCGAGCATCGTGACGCCGCAGCCCTCGCAGTTGCGAAAGACCCCGGGCGCCACCGAGCGCTTCTCGGCGCCGTCGACGGTCGCGCGGCTGCGTCGGCGCCAGTTGGTCACCGGCGACCTCTACCGCGCCGCGGGCCCCGGGGGAATCCTCGACCCGCGCACGACCATCGAGGCCGCCCCGCGGAGCTCGAGGTTGTCGCGGCAGGGCATCACCTCGAGCTCGCGCGCGACGATGGGGTCGCCGGGCGCGTGGGTGGCCGGCGGCGCGAAGTGCCCGCCCGGGGGCAACGGTCCGAGGCGCGCGACCGCGGCGTCGAAGAGCTCCATCGAGAGGAAGCGGCCGGGCTCGACGAAGACCAGCTCGAGCCACTCCTCGAAGCTCGACGCCATGCGCTCGACGCGGGCGTCGAGGACGCGCAGCCGCACCACCTTGCCGTCGCGGTAGCCGAACTGGTCGCCGAGGCCCGAGTCGGCGAAGAAGGTCACGCCCTCGATCAGCATCCCGAAGGACTGGCGCCAGCCGTGCGGGCGGTTCCACTCGTCGAGCGACTGGTTGGGCAGGTCGTTGCGCGCACCCAGCAGGTGCAGCGCGCCCTGCAGCGCGTAGCAGCCGTTCCAGCGCCGCAGGAACTTCGTGTGGTCGCCCGCGCTACGCCCCGCCGCGGCCATCGTCGCCCGCGCCGCGTCGACGTCGAACCCGGGCGCCACGTGGCCCGGCACGATCGTCGGCTCGACCCAGGCGAGAAGCTTCTGCAGATCCATAGGACGGGGAAGGTATCCCGAAAAACCCCGCGGCGCGTCTTCCGCGGTCAGAGCACGAACTCGTCGCCGAGCGAGAGCA
Source organism: Myxococcaceae bacterium (assembly GCA_028287085.1). GTDB lineage: Bacteria > Myxococcota_A > Polyangia > Polyangiales > SCUS01. The sequence goes on along the minus strand of JAQBQI010000008.1, from coordinate 1,563 downwards.
GCTCGAGGCGGTCTTCGTGGAGCTTCGAGAGCTCCCGCTCGACCTTCGCCTGGAACGACGGCTTGATGTGGAACATCAGCCAGGGGATGTCCTTGCGGGTGAACTTCAGGAGCTCCCGCTGGAGGGTGGACGGCGTGTGGTGGCCCGACACCTTGGCGAGCCACTCGAGCTCGTTGGGGAAGCTCACCTCCTGGAGCACCGCGCGCAGCCCCTGGGTCTCGGCGAGCACCTCCCAGAAGCGCTCGGTGGGCCCGGTGTCGCCCGAGAACGCCAGCGCCGCGCCGCCGCGCTCGACCACGATGCCCGCGCTCTCGACCGTGTGCGAGACGAGCACGGCCTTCAGCGAGTAGCCGGCGATCTCCTGCGCGACCTCGGGCTCGAGCACCCGCAGCTGCACGGTCGGCCCGGCGCCGCCGACGAGGGGGATGCTGGTGAAGTCGGGCCAGAGCACGTTGTTGAAGAAGTGCTCGCGCAGCGCGCGGATGGTGGCCGCGGTGCCCGCGATGACGAGCGGCGTGGCGGCGCCCTGGCAGCGGTTGTCGGCGAGCGACGCGAGGTCGCGCACGTGGTCGAGGTGGGCGTGCGAGACCACCACGGCGTCGAGGGCCATCTGCTCCTCGAGGGTGAGCATCGCGGTGGTGGCGCCGGCGTCGAGGGCGAGCCGGCCGTCGACGAGGAAGCTCGTCGTGCGGTGGCGGGCCGTCTCGCCGCCGTGACATCCGAGGATCTTGAGCTCCATGGGTTGCTACGCGTCCTCCGCGGCGGGCCGCTCGAAGGCCTCGACGAAGGCGTACAGCTGCTCGGGCTCGGGCAGCAGCCAGCCCTCGCCCGCGGGCCGCACGAGGCGCACCCGCACCAGCCGGTCGAGGACCGAGTGCACCTCGGCCACGTCGAGGCCGACCATCGAGGCGAGGTCGTCGGCCGACACCGCGAGGCGCACGCCGCCGTCGACGCGCTCGCCGTACTCCTCGCCGGCGCGCGCGAGGCCGAGGATGACCCGGGCGCGGGGGTCGGCCCGCGAGAGGATGTCGATGTACGCGTTGGCGCTGTGCAGCCGGCGCGCGAGGCGGGTGATCATGCGCACCGCGATCTCGCCGTTGCCGAGCACCATCGCCTCGAAGGTGCGGCCGTCGATCACCAGCGCGTGCAGGGCCTCGAGCGCCGTCGCCGTGGCCGTGCGCGGCTTGGCGTTGAGGATCGCCATCTCGCCGAAGAACTCCCCCGGCCCGATGACCGCCAGCGTGCGCTCGCCCGAGGGGAACACCTTCGAGATGCGCACGCGCCCGGTCTGGATGACGAACATCTCCTGGCCGGGTTCGCCCTCCCGGAAGAGCACCTGCCCCGCCGGGAAGCTCCGTCCGAAGCGGGAGGAAAGGGGTTCTGACGACATTCGGCCGGAGTGTACCCGCCGTGCTTCGACAGGGTCAAAGCAAACGCCAGCGCCCGCCGGGAGCGTGCGTACACTGCCCGGCGCTCCCCGCACCCCGAAGACCCCCCTCCGTGAAACGCGTGCTCCCCCTCCTCGTCGTCGTCGCCGCGGCCCTCGGCTGCGACGACCCCGCG
>JAQBQI010000840.1 GCA_028287085.1 Myxococcaceae bacterium | reverse complement strand
CCTGGCCCTGTGGGCCGCCCGGGGGGAGACCCCCGACGCCGCGGGCCTCGCGCGACTCGTCGGCGCGCTGGTGTACCCGGGCTGCGCCGTGCTGGTCGGGGGCGAGCGGCCCGCGGGGGCGCCCTCGCCCTCGCTCACCAACCACCCCGGCGGGGGGAGGGTGCTGACCTTCGCCTTCGCGATCCCCGAGGGGAGGGCCGGGGCGGGGCTGCACGTCGCGCGCTGGCGCTACACCGACGGCGGGCTGCTCATCGAAGCGTCGCCGCACCCCGAACGTCGTTGACCGCGGACGGCACCGTTCGGGACAATGCCCCCCGAGATGACGGAGCGCCTTCAGGTCGAGTACGCCGCCCTCACCGACGTCGGCCGCAAGCGCGCCCACAACGAGGACTCCTTCAAGATCGCCCCCGACGAGGGCCTCTACCTCGTCGCCGACGGCATGGGCGGCCACAACGCCGGCGAGGTCGCCAGCGCGATGGCCGTCGACGTCGTGAGCCAGTTCTTCGCCGACGCGCGCAACGAGCCGACCGTCTCGTGGCCCTTCAAGCAGGCCCGCGGCGAGCGCTACGACGCCGACACCCTCGGCATCGCGGTGCAGTACGCCAACCTCCGCATCTACGAGTCGTCGCGCGAGAGCGCCGAGCGCCGCGGCATGGGCACCACCTTCGTCGGCGCCCTCGTGCGCCACGGCGCGGCCTGGGTGGCCCACGTCGGTGACTCGCGCGGCTACCTCGTGCGCTCGGCCGGGGCGATCGAGCCGCTCACCACCGACCACTCGCTGCTCGAGGAGTACCGGCGCACCCGGCCCGACCTCACCGACGAGCAGCTCAAGAAGTTCCCGTACAAGAACGTCATCACCCGGGCGCTCGGCATGAAGCCCGACGTCGCGGTCGAGATGCACCGCCACGAGCTGCACGACGGCGACGTGCTGCTGCTCTGCTGCGACGGGCTCACCGGCATGCTCACCGACCGGCGCATCGCGCAGATCGTCCAGGAGCACGCCTCGCTCACCGACGCCTGCTCGGCGCTCGTCGGCGAGGCCAACCGCAACGGCGGGCTCGACAACATCACCGTGGTGCTCATTCGCGCGCTCGCGGCGTGAACCTCCGAGGGGGGCCCGCGCACCGGAGCGCAGCACCATGAACCCAAGCGCCGCCTCGCGATGGACGGTCCTCGCCCTGCTGCTCGCGCCCGCCGCGGGGGGCGCACACGACTGGCCGTGCATGCGCCACGACCCGCAGCGCACCGGCGCCGCCCTCGGCCCGCTGCGGCTGCCGGCGCCGGCGGTGCGGTGGCGGCACTACCTGGGGGGCCAGCTGCGCGACGACCAGTGGCGCGTGGCCGACGTCGACGGCGACCAGGTCACCGACGTGGTCTTCGTCGCCAGCGGCAAGGTGATCTGCAAGCACGCCGACGACTCGCTGGTGTGGGAGAGCGACCTCATCGAGGCGCGCTCGCTCGCGGGCCTCGCCGACCTCGACCGCGACGGCCGCGCCGAGGTCGTGGTGGTCGGCGACCGCGGGGCGGTGCTGGTGCTCAACGGCGCCACCGGGCGCGTGCTCTGGGAGGTGCCGCGCGCGGTGCGGGGCTTCGGCGCGAGCGTGCGCCTCGGCGACCTCGACGGCGACGGGCTCGACGAGGTCTACGTCGGGCAGTGCGTGCAGAGCACCATCGCGGCGGCGGCCTACTCCTTCCGCGACGGCTTCGCGGCGCCCCGCGCGCTCTGGCAGATCCCGTCGTCGTCCGACCGCTGCGGCGTGCAGACCGACCTGCTGGTCGACATCGACGGCGACGGCATGAGCGAGGTCGTGATGGCCCAGGGCGACACCACCATGCGCGTCCTCGACGGGCGCTCCGGGGTGCTGCGCTGGGAGGTCCGCGCGCCGGCCTCGGGCACCTTCACGCAGCAGTCGGTGCCCGTCGCGGTCAACGTCGACGACGACCCCGCGCGCGAGCTCGTGGTGGTCACCAACACGGTGCGCCGCGGCACCCCCGGCTTCGGCGGGCGGCGCGTCGCGGTCTTCGACCAGCCGCTGCCCACGCAGTCGGCGGCGACGCTGCGCTGGGAGATGGTCCAGGCCGACCCCGAGAACGGCGGCGTGGCCTTCACCGCCGACAGCGTCGTCGACCTCGACGGCGACGGGCACCCCGAGCTCGTCGCGAGCTTCTACGACGGCATCGCGCGCCGGTGGGACCTCACCGTCCGCGACGCCGCGACCGGCGAGGTGCGCGCGTCGCGCCCGGGCTACGAGCTCGTCGGCGTGCTGCCGGCCAGCGCCACCGACGGCGGGCGCCCGCTCATCCTCGGGGTGCAGGACGACCGCGCCACCGCCGCGCTCACCCTCTCCGCGACGGGGCTCGACCTGCGCTGGACCCTGCCGTCGCGCCGGCCCGCCCTCGCGCTCGACCCCTCGATCGCCGCGCGCCTCGGCCTCGCGACCCGCCCCCTCGCGATGCAGCTCGACGCCGACCCCGCGCTCGAGCTGCTCACCACCGCCTTCGACCCCGCGCTGCCGTCCGAGGCGCGCACCGTCACCACCCTCGTCGCGTACGACCTCAACGGCGCCAACCCCGCCGTGCTCGGCACCCTCGAGGCCCCGATGGCCACGACGATGCTGACCTTCCAGACGGGCGCCAACCTCTCGCGCGCGATCACCCAGCCCCTCGTGGTGACCAGCGACGGGTACCTCCTCGCCCTCGACGAGGCGCTCCGCCCGACCAACCGCCTCGTCGGCACCGAGTTTACCATTCCCGGTATGCGGGTCGGCGGCTTCTACGGCGGCCCGACGCTCCAGGGCGCCACGCCCATCATCGGCGCGCTGCCGGGCGCGGCCGGCGCCGAGCGCGCGGTGCTGGTGCGCGACAGCCG
>JAQBQI010000425.1 GCA_028287085.1 Myxococcaceae bacterium | reverse complement strand
CCCGACGACGGAGGCTCCGGTGGCCCCGTGGTGCTTCGAGCCGATGGCGCGCGTCGACCTCCGCGCCATCGACGACGAGGGCCGCCTCTGGACGCTGCGCGGCGACGCCCTCTCGCGCGAGGGCGACGCGCGTCCCGCCGTGCTGCCCGACGAGCTCCCCTGCCCCGCGCGCGGCGGCTACGCGCTGGAGTTCTTCGAGGGCGGCGCGGCCGCGGCGCTCGTCGACGGGCGCTTCTACCTGCGCGCGTCGCGCGACGCGCCCTTCCTCGTGACACCGGTCTGCACCGACGTCGGCGGCGCGCCGTGGTCGGTGCGCGCGGCCGGCGGCTGGCACGTCGTGGCCAACGCGCGGCGCTCGGTCGGGCCCGCGGTGCTGGTCACCCGCGAGGCCAACGCGGCCACGGGCTGGTACGCCGTGACCGCGCTCGACCGCAGCATCACCGCGGGCGTCTTCGACGCCAGCCAGTCTTTACTGGAGCTCGTAAACGAGGGTCACCTGATCCTGGTCGACCAGCGGCAGACGGTGGCGGGCGAGGTGCTCGCGGCGCACGGCGAGGGCTTCACGACGCTCTCGCGCACGGCCGCGGGCGTGCTCGCCGCGCACGACGCGCCGGGCGCGCGGCGCGTGCTGGTGACGGCGCGCTCGCTGTCCGAGCCCTTCACGCGGGTCGAGTCGAGCCGCGACCGTGAGTCTCCGACGCGGGCCGCGTGGGTCGTCGACCTCGCGCGCGTCTTCGCGGTCACCGACGACGCCGTCGAGGTGAGCGTCGACCGCGGGCGCAGCTTCCGCACGGTGCTGCGTCGCGAGCCCGCCGACGGCGGCGCGGGCGCCTTCGAGCGGCCGCAGGTGGGCCGCCTGCGGGACGGGCGCCTCGCCGTGGCGACCCGCGATGGACTCGCCGTCGAGCGATGCCGGTGAGCGTTCGCGCGGGCCTGCGGTATCGTGCGCGCCGACCCGACGATGGAGCCGATGCGATGTGACGTCCTGGTGCTCGGTGGCGGCCCGGCCGGGGCCGTGACCGCGGCGCTGCTGGCCCGCGACGGGGTCGACGTGACGGTGCTCGAGCGGGCGCGCTTCCCGCGCTTTCACCTCGGCGAGTCGCTCTCGCCCGCGGCGGCGGGGGTGCTCGACGAGCTCGGGCTGCGCGACGCCGTCGACGGCCGCTACCTCCGCAAGCACGGCGTCGCGCTGCGGTGCGCGCGCACCGGGCGGCAGCAGCGGTTCCGCTACGACGAGGCCTACGAGCCGGGCGCCGCGCTCGCGTGGCAGGTGCCGCGCGCCGACTTCGACGACCTGCTGCTGCGCGCGGCGCGCTCCTTCGGCGCCGAGGTCGTCGAGGGCTGCGCCGCCGAGGACGTGCTCTTCGACGACGGCGCCGCCGCCGGCGTGATCGCCCGGCGCGAGGACGGACGGCAGGTCACCGTGCGCGCGCGGCTCGTCGTCGACGCGACGGGTCAGCACGCGCTGCTCGCCGGACGGCGCGGCGACCGCCACCCGGTCGACGGCATGGAGCGCACGGCCCTGTCGGCGCACTTCCGCAACGTGGCGCGCGCGGGCGGCGAGGCCGAGGGCGACCTCGAGCTCATCCTCTTCCCGCACGGGTGGATCTGGAACATCCCCTTCCTCGGCGAGGTCAGCTCGGTGGGCGCGCTGTGCGCGAACAACTGGATGCGCTCGCGGCAGCCCGCCGAGGCGCTCGAGACCTTCTTCGACCGCACCGTCGACGACGCCTCCTTCGCCCGCGACGCGCTCGCGTCGTCGACGCGCCTCACGCCCGTGCTCGCGCACGCCGGCCTCTCGTGGCGCGCCAACCGCCGCGTCGGCGACGGGTGGATCACCGTCGGCGACGCGGGCGGCTTCGCCGACCCGCTGCTCTGCGCCGGCACCACGCTGGCGATCGGCGGCGCGGCGCGCGCGGCGGCGGCGGTGCGCGGGGCCCTCGACCGCGGCGACCTGTCCGCCCGCAGCTTCGCCGACTACGCCCGCACCCTCGACGCCGCGAGCGACCTCTTCCTCGGCACCGCCCGCTCGCTCTACGCCGAGGAGCTCAGCGAGGTGCTCCTCGGCGCGGGCGCGCGCGCCGACCGCCGGGCCTTCGCGTCGGTCCTCGCGGGCGACGTCTTCGGCGACGACCCGCCGTGGCGCGCCGCGTGGCGCGAGCGCTTCCCCGCCGACCGCTGAGCCCCCTCAGCGGACGTCCATCACCTCGACGCGCTCGCCCCGCAGCACGCGCGCGACGGGCCAGCTCGCCAGCGTCGCGGGGGTCACCGGCGCGCAGTCGCTCGCGGCGAGCGCGCGCGCGACGTCTCCGTTGGCCGACACCACCAGCGTCACCGACGCGCCCCGCCCGTACACGAGGATCGCCTCCATCACGGTGACGCGCCCGCCGAGCCACGTGATGCGGCGCACGGGCGAGGCGTCGGCGCGCTCGGGGCAGTCCCAGAAGCCCGTGGGGTCGCCGTAGCGCGCGCGCAGCGCCTCGAAGTGGCCCCGCAGCGCCGCGACCTCGTCGAGCCGCGACAGGGTCTGCACCTTCACGAGCACCGCGGGGCGCGGCGCCACGTGCGCGATCACCCTCGCGCCCGAAGGGAGCGTCTCCTCCCAGAGCGGCGCGTCGGGGCGCGACCCGCGCGCCTCGCGCAGGGCCGGGCGGGCGGCGCGCAGCGCAGCGAGCGGCATGCCCAGGGAGA
>JAQBQI010000768.1 GCA_028287085.1 Myxococcaceae bacterium | reverse complement strand
CAGCCGCCGCGACCGAGCGGGCGCCGCGGCAGCCACAGCGGCAGCAGCAGCGCCGCCACGAGGGGGAAGCGCGTGTGGATCGGCCAGATGAACCCGTAGCTCGACGGGGTGACCACGTAGAGGGCGGCGCAGAGCGCGGGCACCCACGCCGCCGAGGGCCGCTCGGCGAGCGCGGCGTCGGCGGTCGGCGGCCGGTCGAGGGTGAGCCCGACGAAGGCCCCGACCGCGGCGAGCATCGCGGCGCGAAACCCGATCTCCCCCCACGTCGCCTCCGGCGGCGCCTCGGCGCCCCAGAGCGCGCCGAAGGTGCGGTGCCGCAGGAGGTACACGCCCGCGAAGAGCGCGGCTCCGACGGGCGCCGCCCAGCGCACCCGCGGCGCGACCTCTCCGCCCGGATGGCGGCCCGCGGCGAGGGCCATCGCGGCGAGGAGACCGAGGCCCCACGCGAGCAGCAGCCGCTCGTCGCGGTCGCCGGGAACGTCGAGCAGCGTGCCGCTCAGGTCGCGCGCGAGGCTCGCGACGGCGGGCCACTCGGCCTGCGCGACGCGGCCCACGCCGCCCGCCATCAACGACGCGTCGTTGGCGGGCGATCGCACGAGCCACAGGACGGCGGCGGCGAGCGCGGGGACGAGGAAGGCCACCTGACGGAAGAGCGCGCGCGCGGCGACGCCGAGGGTGCGCGGGCCGAGCGGCGGGACGGAGAGCGTGGTGAGCACGCCGAGGCCGAGCACGCCGAAGGGGATGAGGTGCGAGTAGAAGGTCGCGAGCGCGAGCGCGCCGAGCGCCACCTGGCGGCGCGGCTCGACCCGGCGCGCGGGGTCGGCGAAGAGCCCGATGGCCACGAGGGCGAGCGGCACGCCCATCAGCAGGTTGAGGAAGCCGAGGAAGAACTGCGGGTTCCAGAGCAGCGGCCAGGAGAGGGCGGCGAGGCGCTCGTCGCCGCCGGTGCGGCGCAGCGCGAAGCGGAGGGCGTAGGGGATCGCGACCAGCGACGCGGCCGCGAGGAGGCGCATCGCGCCTTCGGCGCCGAGCACCGCCGAGAGCGGGACCCCGATCGCATACACGAGCAGGTATTGGGTGCGGGAGAGGGTGACCTCGAAGATCGCGTCGAGCGACGAGCCGAAGAGAAGGCGGCGCAGCACCGAGACCGCGGCGATGTGCTGCGGGAGGTCCTGGAGCGGCGCGTGCGCGGCGGCGTAGAGGGGCGTCGCGAGGCCGGCGGTCACGACCGCGAAGGCGGCCTCGAAGCCCACCGCGACGCCGCGCAGCCGCTCGCGCAACCTCACGCCGCGCCCGCCTTCCGCCACTTCGCACCGAAGGAGCGGAACAGCGATTTCAGCTGCGCCTCGTGCTTCGTCGCGCGCGGGCCGACGAGCACCACGTTGGCGCGCGCCGGGTCGAGCACCCGCGCCGCGGCCACGCGCAGCTCGTCCCGCGAGAGGGCCATGAGCTCCTCGCGCCGATCGTCGGGGCTGCGCCGCTGCCCGAAGAGCTCGGCCGGACCGTAGAAGTCGCAGAGGTCCTGCGCGTCGTCGTCGAGCGCGTCGAGGTCGAAGCCGAAGCGCCGCTTCGCCTTCTCGAGCTCCGCCGCGGTCGGGCCCTCGTCGGCCAGCGCGCGGAAGATGCCCAGCACCTCCTCCACCACGTCCGCGACCGACGCGCGCGCGACCGAGGCCGCCACGTCGATCACGCCCACCTCCGCGAAGCGCTCGATGTCCGCGGACGCGTCGTAGGCCAGGCCCCGCTCCTCGCAGACCTGCCGGTAGAGCCGCGTGGACATCCCGTCGTCGATCACCCGCAGCAGCATCTCCGTCGCCGCGCCGCCCGGGTCGTCGAGGCCCTCGCAGGGGTACGCCAGCCGCAGCGCGGTCTGGCTGCCGGGGTGCGCGACCAGCGCGTGCCGCCCCCGGCGCGCCCGCCGGGCGTAGGGCTTCGCCGCCCGCAGCGGGCCCTCTGGGACGCGGCGGAGCGAGCGGCTCACCGCGCGCAGCAGCTCGTCGTGCTCGAGCGGCCCGGCCGCGCACGCGACCATGTTGCCGGCGACGTAGTGGTGGGCGTGGTGCGCGCGGAGGTCGTCCTCGCCGAAGCGCGAGACGTTGCGCGCGGTGCCCGCGATGGGCGCGCCGAGCGGGTGCCGGCCGAACACGAGGCGCCGCGCGTGGTTGTCGGGCGAGATGTCGCGGCCGTCGGCGTCGACGTCCTCGAGGAGCTCCTCGCGCACGATGCCGACCTCCACCTTGCGGTCGGCGAAGACCGGCCGCGTCAGGATGCCGCCGAGGATGCCGCTCACGGCGGCCAGCGCGTCGGGCGGCGCGCTGAGCTCGAACATCGTGAAGTCGGAGTGGGTCGCGGCGTTCATCGAGCCGCCCAGCGACTCGACGGCGTCGTTGACCCGCGCGGCGGAGGGCAGCGCCTCCGAGCCGCGGAAGAGCATGTGCTCGAGGAAGTGGGAGAGGCCGTTGTGGCGCGGCCGCTCGTGGCGGGAGCCGACGTGCACGTAGACCGAGGTGACCGCACGGTGCAGGTGCGGCCGGTGGATCGTGAGGACGCGCAGCCCGTTGGCGAGCCGGTGCGAGCGGACGTCGTGCATCAGCGGGAGGGGGTCAGTTGCCTTCGCCGGCGGCCTCGGCGGCGGTCGGCGCGCGGAGCCGCGGCGAGTTGCCGATGCGCACCTGGCCCTCGTGCTCGGCGTCCTGCCGCAGGTGCGTGACGTACTGCACCAGCACGTCGCGCTGGCGCGCCGCGAGGGCCGAAGCGTTGACCGTCGAGAGCAGCTCCTGGCGCTGGCGGCCGAACTCCTCGCGGGTCGCGACCGCGCGGCTGCCGTCCTTGAAGCGCATGACGAACCAGTCGTCGCCGGCCTGCACGGGCTCGCGCACGAGGGGGCGCTCCTGCGAGAGCCCGAAGGCGACCGAGGTCAGCATCTCGGCCCGCTCGACGTCGTTCACGACGAAGCCGTTGCGCGCGAAGACCTCGCTGTCCTGCAGCGCCGGGGCGTGCAGGTCGGTGCGCTCGACGGCCGTCAGCGTGACGCCGTTGGCGAGCGCCACCGGGCCCGGGACCTCGCCGCGGTAGAACTCGGTCAGCGCGGCGGCGTTGGCGGCGCGGCCGGCCTCGTCGAGGTTGGCGGCGGTGCGCATGCGCTCGAGCGCGGCGCGGGCGGCCTCGCGGGCGAGCTCGGCGCCGCGGGTCTCGCGGAAGAGCGTGCGGGCGATGTCGCGCTTGGCCTCGGCCTCGGGCACGTCGCCCTCGCGGAACGCGAGGAGCTGGATGACGTGCGCGCCGAAGGGCGTCTCGGTGACGGGCGAGATGCCGTTGGGGGCGAGGGCGGTGGCGGCGCGCACGAAGCCCGCGTCGAAGTTGCTGCCCTCGACCGCGGTCCACGGGAGCATGCCGCCCTCGCGCCAGCTGCCCGGATCGTCGGAGTACAGGCGCGCGAGGCGCACGAAGTCGCCGCCCGCGACGAGCTGCGCGCGGATCGACTCGGCCCGCGCGCGGACCTCTGCCTTCTGCGCGTCGGTCGCGCCCTCCGGGTACTTCACCAGGATGTGGCGCGCGTGGAACTCGCGGCGCAGCCCGCGGAGGCTCTCGCGGCGGCGCTCCCACTGGCGCTGGATCTCCTCGGTGTGCTGCCCCGCCCAGGCCTCGACCTGGGCCGGGTCGTCGTCGCGCACGAGGGCGCGGTAGAAGTTGAGCTCGAAGCGGACGAAGCGCACCGCCATCTGGTCGTGGGTGCGCTGGTAGTCGCGCCACATCTCCTCGTCGGAGAGCTGCACCGTCGCGCGCACCGCGTCGCGCATGCGCTGGGCGAGCATCTCGCGCACCATCGTCTCGCGGAGGTCGGCGACGGTGCGGCGGAAGAGGCGCCGCGCGATGCGCTCGAACTGGGTGAAGTCGAAGCGGTCGCCCACGCCGCCGCACGACGACGCGGGCATCTCGATGCGGCCCGACTGCACCCGGAGGATCGGCTCGGCGCCGACGCCCACCGACGCGTAGAAGCGGCAGTTGCGGAACTCCTCGTTGACCATCTCGTCGGTCACCCGCATGCCCAGGCGCTCGGCCTCGTGGGCCAGGAGCTCCCGCTCGATGAGGCCGTCGAGGGCGCCCTGCCGCACGGCCGCGGCGACCGCCGGGTTCTCGTCGGCCGTCGGCATGATGCGGGGGAGCATGCCCACCGCCGCCACGAAGTCGCTCTCGCTGAGGGTGCGCCCGTAGACCTTCGCGGCGTAGGTGACCTTCAGGCTTCCTTGCGAGCAGCTCTGCGAGCCGGGCCCGACGCCGAAGATGGCCGCGACGGACGCGACCAGCACGACGAGGAAGAAGGAGTTGGAGTGTCGACGGAAGCCTTCCAGCATTGGGGTAACCGCTCGCATGGGGCGCGTGGGCGCCGGTTGGGTCGCCGTCGGAGGCCATGGCCGCAACGTCGCTGCTACGACGTCCGCCGATCACCTCCATCGGGGGAGTACAGGCGCCCGCACTAACACATCAGAGGGTGATTGACACCAGTCCCTAAGCGGAGATACTCCGCGCCCGTTTTCGACTAAGGAACGCACAACATGTCGCTGCACACGTCCATCAAGACCGAAATCATCGAGAAGTTCCGCCAGTCGGAGGGGGATACGGGCTCTCCGCAAGTGCAGATCGCCCTCCTCTCCGCTCGCATCTCCGAGCTCCAGGGTCACTTCGAGACCCACAAGAAGGACCACCACTCGCGTCGCGGCCTCCTGAAGATGGTCGGCCAGCGCCGCCGCCTGCTCGACTACCTCAAGAGCAAGGACGTGGCGGGCTACCGGAAGATCATCGCCGAGCTCAACCTCCGCAAGTAAGCACGGACGGCTTTCCCCCCCTCCAACGCCTCACCCTCCAACGGTGGGGCGTCGGTGTTTCCGGGGAGCGGCTCCCCGCGGTGTCCGGGCGCACGTCGGCGCGCCCCACGTCACCGTCGGAGGCCTCGATCGAACCCGTCGCTCCGGTCTTCGCTTCGTGTGCGCGCCCGCCCCGTCGTCACGGGCGCGCGCGCCCAGGAACCGAGGACACCGAACGACGCGATCGACCCCAGCAGATCCCGCCAACGCCCCGCTACGGCCGACGACACAGAGGCTACGGACATGTCGATCATTCGTGAGAGCGTCGAGATCGGATCCACCACCATCACCATCGAGACCGGCCGCGTCGCCAAGCAGGCGAACGGCTCGGTGCTCATCAGCGCGGGCGAGTCGATCGTGCTCGTCACCGCGTGCGCGAGCGCCGACGAGCGCCCGGGCATCGACTTCTTCCCGCTGTCGGTCGACTACGTCGAGAAGACCTTCGCCGCCGGCAAGATCCCGGGCGGCTTCTTCAAGCGCGAGGGCCGCCTCCGCGACGACGAGATCCTCACGTCGCGGCTCATCGACCGCCCCTGCCGGCCGCTCTTCCCCGACGGCTACCGCAACGACATCCAGATCATCGCGACGGTGCTCTCGGCCGACAAGATCCACCCCACCGACGTGCTCGCCCTCATCGGCGCCAGCACCGCGCTGCACATCAGCGACATCCCCTGGGCGGGGCCCATCGCGGGCGTCCGCGTCGGCCGCGTCGACGGCAAGCTCATCGCCAACCCGACCTTCGACGAGATGGCCAAGAGCGACCTCGACATGATCGTCGCGGGCAGCCGCGACGCCATCGTGATGGTCGAGGGCGCCGCCGACGAGTTCTCCGAGGACGAGCTCATCGAGGCGCTGATGTTCGCCCACCGCAGCATGCAGGGCGTGCTCGAGCTGCAGGAGCGCATCCGCGAGGCGGTCGGCAAGCCGAAGAAGGTCTTCGCCGCCAAGCGCCCGACGGACGACATGTTCCGCCGCGTGCGCGAGGTCGTCGGCGCGGGCCTGAGCGACGCGTCGCGCACCCGCGTGAAGGGCGAGCGCTACGGGAAGTTCAAGGCGCTCAAGACCCAGATGCTCGAGGCGCTGCGCCCCGAGTTCCCGGAGAAGGACGCGCTGCTGAAGGAGGCCTTCAGCGAGGTGCAGGGCAACGTCATGCGCCTCATGATCGTCGACGAGATGGTCCGCATCGACGGGCGCGACAGCACCACGGTGCGCCCCATCGCGTGCGAGGTCGGCCTGCTCCCGCGCGTCCACGGCAGCGCGCTCTTCACCCGCGGCGAGACCCAGGGCATCGTCACCGCCACCCTCGGCACGGCGCAGGACGAGCAGAAGATCGACGGGCTCGTCGGCGAGAAGTGGAAGCGCTTCCTGCTCCACTACAACTTCCCGCCGTACTCGGTCGGCGAGACCAAGCCCATGCGCGGCCCCGGCCGCCGCGAGATCGGCCACGGCAACCTCGCCGAGCGCGCGCTCGCGCGGATGATCCCGCCGGCCGACCAGTTCCCCTACACGATCCGCATCGTCAGCGAGATCACCGAGTCCAACGGCTCGAGCTCGATGGCCTCGGTCTGCGGCGGCGCGCTCGCCCTCATGGACGCCGGCGTGCCCATCAAGGCGCCCGTCGCCGGCATCGCGATGGGGCTCATCAAGGAGGGCGACAAGATCGCCATCCTCACCGACATCCTCGGCGACGAGGACCACCTCGGCGACATGGACTTCAAGGTCTGCGGCACCGCCAAGGGCGTCACCGCGATCCAGATGGACATCAAGATCGACGGGCTCTCGCGCGAGATCCTGGAGAAGGCCCTTAAGCAGGCCCGCGACGCGCGGCTGCACATCCTCGGGCGCATGCTCGCGACCCTGCCGACGCACCGCACCGAGCTGTCGAAGTACGCGCCGCGCATCACCACCCTGAAGGTGAACCCGTCGCAGATCCGCCTCGTGATCGGCCCCGGCGGCAAGACCATCAAGGGCATCGTCGACCAGACCGGCGTCGCCATCGACGTCGAGGACGACGGCACGGTCAACATCGCCAGCTCCGACAGCGTCGCCGTGCAGCGCGCGATCGACATCATCCGCGGCCTCACCGCCGAGGCCGAGATCGGCGCCGTCTACAAGGGCACCGTGAAGCGCATCGTCGACTTCGGGGCCTTCGTCGAGATCTTCCCCGGCACCGAGGGGCTCGTGCACGTGAGCGAGCTCGCCCACACCCGCGTCGAGAACGTCGGCGACGTGATCAAGGAAGGCCAGGAGGTCGAGGTCAAGGTGCTCTCCATCGAGGAGGGCAGCGGCAAGATCCGCCTCTCGCGCCGCGCCGTGCTCGACCTCCCCGAGGGCGAGGAGGGCGAGCGCGCCAAGGAGCGCATGGAGAAGTCGCACAACGAGCCCCCGCGCCCCTCCAGCGGCGACCGCCGCGGCCCGCCCCGCGGCGGCGACCGCCCCCGCCGCTGATCCGCCCGCTGCCTCCCAACCCCTTCGTCACCCTTCAGTCCCCTGCGCGATTGTGCGCGGGGGACACCTTCCGGTAGAGAGAGCCACCATGATCGATCCCATGGATGTGGTGCTCGTCGGCGCGACCGGCGCCGTCGGGCAGGAGATGCTCCGCGTGCTCGAGCAGCGCGCCTTTCCCGTGCGCCGGCTGCGCGTCGTCGCGTCGCCCAAATCGGCGGGCGGCGCGGTGACCTTCCGCGGCGAGGCGCTGACCCTCGTCGCGCCGTCGCCGCAGGTCTTCGCGGGCGCCGCCGTCGCGCTCTTCTCGGCGGGCTCGTCGATCGCGCGCGAGTGGGGCCCCGTCGCGGCGGCCGCGGGCTGCCTCGTCGTCGACAACTCGAGCGCCTTCCGCATGGACGAGCGCTACCCCCTGGTGGTGCCCGAGGTGAACGGTCACCGCATCCCGGCGCGCGGCGGCGGCATCGTCGCCAACCCCAACTGCTCGACCATCCAGATGCTGATGGCGCTCAAGCCCCTGCACGACCGCTGGGGCCTCGAGCACGTCGTCGTCTCGACCTACCAGGCCATCTCGGGCAAGGGCGCGCGCGCCGTCGACGAGTTCGAGCGCCAGCAGCGCGCCGTGCTCGCGGGCGAGACGCCGCCGGTGTCGATCCTCCCGGGCGTGCTCGCGGGCAACCTGCTCGCTGACTGGACGCACGAGCCCTCGGGCTTCTCCGAGGAGGAGCTCAAGATCGTCGCCGAGAGCAAGAAGATCCTCGAGCTCGCCGGCCTGCGCATCTCGCCGACCTGCGTGCGCGTGCCCGTGCGCAACGCCCACTCGCAGAGCGTCTGGGCGCGCTTCGCCCGGCCGGTGTCGCGCGACGAGGCGATCACAACGCTGCGCGCCGCGCCGGGCGTCGTCGTCGACGACCGCATCGGGCCCGGCCAGCACCCGCAGCCCCGCGAGGTCTCCGGCTCCGACGACGTGGCGGTCGGCCGCGTGCGCCGCGACCTCGACGACCCGCAGGCGCTCTCGCTCTGGGTCGTCGGCGACAACCTCCGCAAGGGCGCCGCGCTCAACGCGGTGCAGATCGCGGAGCGGGCCTTCGGCGTGACGCCTTCGTCCAGGGCATGACCCGTCGCGTGACATCCTGGCAGCGCGTCCACGGCGCGCTGCGCTCGGCCGCCGCGGCATTCCCGCAAGATCGTGATCGGCCGTCGGAGGAACGACCCTTGCTGCTCGTCCCCAGGATGTTGCGTCGACAGTGGTTGGTCGCGCTCGCGCTGGCCGGATTCGCGGGCCCTGCGGGCGCGCAGGTGTTCACGAACATCTCGCGCTCGGGCTCGCCGCGCACGCTCGACCCGGGCGGCGTGCAGGGCTCGTTGAACACCACCTCGCCGATCGGCCGTCGCGACTGCGAGGGCGAGGAGTGGACCTTCACGATCAACTACGCCGCCAACCCGGCGGGCATGACCACGACCTCGTTGCAGTACTTCATCGGCGCCGACGCGATGGCCTGCACGATGGCCAACGCCCGGGCGCCGGTGACCTCGGGCACCGCGCGCTGCTGGCCGATCCGCCAGACGCCGTCGTTGACCTTCACCAACCCGACGACGCCGCTCAGCTACACGGTTCGCATCCGCAGCCAGTACCTGGTCGACCCCGAGGGCGGCAACTGCGTCACGCCGGGCACGACGCAGGGCACCTCGAACACCAACTACCTCTCGGTGCTGGCCTTCCCGCCGTCGGACTCGAACGTCATCGGCACCTACGCGATCTCGTACGACGTCACGCCCCCCGACGCGCCGACCGACGTCGTCGCGAGCCCGGGCGAGGGCGCGGCCATCGTGTCGTGGAACTACCCCGGCTCGCTCTCGACCTCGGACGACGGCGGCACCACCACGGCGGCGCCGCCCGACCTCCAGGGCTACTGGCTGCTGTGCGATCCGCCGGTGGGGACGACGTCGAGCGCCGACGGCGGCGTGGCCGACGCGACCGCGGTGCTCGACGGCGACGACGAGGAGGACGACGAGACGGGCGGCACCTGCGGCTCGTCGACGCTGGCCAACCTCGACGTCAACGACAGCGCCACCTTCGCGCGCTACCGGTGCAGCGACCTCGTCGGCGCGACGGCGACCCGGGCCGTGGCGCAGGGCCTCGACAACGGCCGCGCGTACCGCATGGCGGTGGTGGCGCAAGACCTCGCGGGCAACCGCAGCATCGCGTCGGTGTCGGGCAACTGCGTGACCCCGGTGCCCGTGACGGATTTCTGGGAGGCGTACCGCGCCGCGGGCGGGCGGGCGCAGCCGGGCGCGTGCGGCGTCGGCGCGGGCCGGCTGGGCGCCGGCGGCGGGTGGATCGTTCTGGCGGTGGGCGTCGCGCTCTGGTCGCGTCGCAGGAGGACCCGATGAGTCGCTGGTGGGCATGTGCGGTCGCGGGTCTCGTGGCGATCGCGGCGCCGTCGATGGCGGGGGCGCAGACCTTCGAACTCTTCGGCCCCGACACGTCGCGCAACCGCCACGAGTCCGAGCAGAACTTCCTCATCGAGCTGCGCGGCGGCCCGTGGTTCCCCGACGTCGACGCCGAGTTCAACGGCCGCGCGACGCCCTTCGCCGACATGTTCGGCACCGCCGACCGCGTGATGCTCGGGGCCGAGTTCGATTGGCAGTTCCTGCGCATCAACCCGGTCGGGTCGATCGGTCTGGGCGTTGCCGCCGGCTACACCTCGGTGTCCGCGATCGCGCCGCTCACGCAGAACCCGATGCCGGGCGCCGCGGGCTGGCAGCGCCCCACCGACGGGCAGGAGACCTCCCTCAACGTGATCCCCGGCTACGCCGTCGCGGTGGTGCGCCTCGACGTGCTGGCGCGCCGCACGGTGGTGCCGCTCGTGCCGTACGTGAAATACGGGGTCGGGTATGCCTACTGGTGGATCACCAACGGCGACACCCTGGCTCGCCGCTCGCTCGCGCTCTCGCCCGGAGCGACCGCCGGCGACCCCGACCTCGGCCAGGCCGCCACCGGCGGGACGCTCGGCACCCACTTCGCGGCCGGACTGATGCTCCGCCTCGACGTCTTCGAGCCCATGGTGCAGCGCGCGTGGGACCTCCAGATGGGCGTCAACCACAGCTACCTCTTCGCCGAGTACGTGCGCTCCGACCTGAGCGGCCTCGGCGCGCGGCCGCAGCTGCGCCTCGGCACCGAGACGTGGAACGTCGGCCTCGCGATGGAGTTCTGATCGGGCGGTCGGTGGGGGAGGGGGAGCGGCGCCCCGCGCGAGAGCGGAGGCGCCGCGATCGGTGACGCTTAGCGCTGCGCGGCGGGGGCCGGGGCCACCGCGGGCGTGCCGCACTCGGGGCAGAAGCGGGCGTTGGCGCCGAGCTCGACGCCGCAGCCGGTGCAGTTCTTCTTCGCCGCGACGGCGATGTTGCCGCCGCACTCGGCGCAGAACTTCCCGGGCCGCACCTGCGCGTTGCAGTGGGGGCAGGTGACGGTCGCGCCCTGCGCCGCCGCGCCGCCAGCGACCGCGCCCGCCGCCATCGCGCCGCCGAG
>JAQBQI010000734.1 GCA_028287085.1 Myxococcaceae bacterium | reverse complement strand
ACGCGGCGGCGGTCGCGGACGTGCCGCCGCCCGACCCCTACGCGGGGCCCGACGACTGGTGCCCG
The DNA here is from genome assembly GCA_028287085.1 of Myxococcaceae bacterium. Classification (GTDB taxonomy): domain Bacteria; phylum Myxococcota_A; class Polyangia; order Polyangiales; genus SCUS01. The sequence continues at coordinate 4,514 of JAQBQI010000734.1, read as the reverse complement.
GGGCGCGACCACTGCCGCGCGACCGGCGACGGCCGGCTGCGGGTGGGCGTCGCGCGCGAGCTCATCAACCCCGACATCGTCGAGCGCGAGTGGACCGACGCGAACGGCAACCACGGCTTCGACACCGGCGAGGCCTTCGTCGACGTGAACGGCAACGGCCAGTTCGACGCGACCTGGATCGCGGGCTTCGGCACCGGGCGACCGGCGATCGGCTCGCACGACGACCTCGAGGTGCGGGCGATCGCGTTCCGCTACGGCGACACCACGGTGGCGCTCGCGGTCATCGACTGCGTCGGCTACTTCATCAACCACATGGACCAGGTGCGCGCCGAGCCGACGCTCCAGGGGGTGGACGTCGACAAGGTGATCATCGCCTCGACGCACGTGCACGAAGGAGTCGACACCGTCGGCCTCTGGGGCATCCGCACGGCGGTCTCGGGGCTCAACCCGGCGTACATGGCCCTCGTGCGGCAGCGCACGGCCCTCGCGGTGCGCCGCGCGGTCGAGGCCGTGCGCCCGGTGCGCATGCGCGTCGCCCAGGTGCTCACGGTCGACCCGGTGACGGGCTCGACGATGGCCTACGTCAACGACACCCGCGACCCGGTGCTCTTCGACCCGACCGTGACCATCGCGCAGTTCGTCGACGACGCCGCGCCGACCACGACCGTGGCGACCTGGGTCAACTGGTCGTCGCACCCCGAGTACGGCGGCTCGGCGAACAACCTGCTCTCCGCCGACTACGTGCACGCGCTGCGCGAGACCATCGAGCAGGGCGTCGCGGGCGACTCGCTCCCCGGCCTCGGCGGCACCGTCGTCTTCCAGAACGGCGCGCTCGGGGGCCAGGTCGGACCCGGCGGCGGCGTCGCGCCCCGCGGCGACGACGGCATCCCGATTACCCAGGGCGGTATTCCCAAGGCGATGGCGGCGGGGCGCAGCGTCGGGGCCCTGGCGCTGCGGGCGCTCGCCCGCGACGGCGTCGAGGCGAGCGTCACGGCCGTGAGCTACCGCACGGCGCCCATCCACTGCCGCACGGAGAACGCGCTCTACGGGATCCTCTTCTCGCAGCGCACCATCGAGCGCGAGCTGCTCAACTACGACACGACGCGGCCCATCCGCGCGGGCAACTACCCCTGGGTGCGCTCGCGCGTGACCTACCTCCAGGTGGGGCCCGTGGCGATGATCTCGGCCCCGGGCGAGCTGCACCCCGAGCTCTGGATCGGCACCGACCCGCGCTACTCCTGGGGCCGCCCGACGCAGACCGAGACCGTGAACGCCGCCGACCTCGCGCGCGGCCCGCAGGCGCCCTTCCTCCGCGACCTGATGCTCGCGAACCCCGACGTGCGCTACGCCTTCGTGGGCGGGCTCACCGAGGACTTCCTCGGGTACATCGTTCCTGCGTACAACTACGTGCTCAACCCGGTGGTGCCCTACCTCGCCGAGGCGATGGGCGACCATTACGAGGAGACCAACTCGGTGGGCCCCGAGGTGGAGCGCTACCTCAACGGACCGATGCGCGAGCTCGCGCGCTGGCGGCCGCCTACGGAGTGAGCGCCGCGATCACCGCGGCGACGGTCGCGTCGGGCGCGTCGACGTGCACCCAGTGGCCCGCGCCGGGGATCACCACCACCTCGCAGCCGCCGCGCGCCGCCACCGCGTCGAGGCGGGCGCGCTCGGGCGGGTCGAGCACGCCCGACTCGCCGCCGAGGATGACCGTCGTGCGGCGCGTCGCGGGCGCGGCCTCGACGACGGCCCAGAGGTCGGCCTCGAAGTAGCCCGCGAGCAGCGCGTGGATGGCCGCGAGGTCGACCCGCGTTCGGAAGCCCTCGTCCGAGTGCTCGAGGTTCATCGCGAGCCAGGCGGCCATCGCGCGGTCGTGGCCGTCGGCGATGACCGCGGCCGTGAAGGCCTCGCGCGTCGGCCACGTCGGGCCGATGGCGTCGAGGGTGGCGAGGGCGCGCAGGGAGGCCTCCGAGCCGCGCCGGTCGGGGCGCGCGCCGGGGTTGGCGTCGACCACGACGAGGTGCGTGAGCGCGGGCGCGTCGGCGGCGTAGGCGAGCGCGACCTTGGCGCCGAAGCTGTGGCCGAGCACGCCGCGCACGGGCAGGGGGAGGGCGGCCGCGAGCTCGACGAGGTCGGCGGCCGCGGCGGCGAGGGTGTGCGGCGGGGGCTGCGACTGCGAGGCGCCGTGCGCGCGGAGGTCGACGAGCACGAGGGCCCAGTCGGGCCGCGCCTCGACGATGCGACGCCCGAGGGTGCGCCAGTTGGTCTTCGAGCCGAGGATGCCGTGCAGGACGAGGCACGCCCGGGTGGGCGAGGCGCCCGCGGCGGTGAGGGTGGCGCTGGAGAGCATCGGCCGTCGCCTACCACGGCGGTCGGCGCGGTGGGAGGCGTGTGATAGAACCCGCGGCGTGATCCGCCTCCGCCATGGAATCGCACTCGTCTGCTGGGCCGTGGGTTCGTTCGGGTGCGCGTCGACGGGCGCGCCAGCCGCGGCCGTCGTCGCCGCACCACAACCGCCCGACGTGCACGGCGAGCTGCTCGCGCTGCTGCCGCCCGGGGCGGTCGCGTGGGGCCGCTTCGACCTCGCGGCGGCGCGGCGCTCGCCCCACTTCGAGGGCGCCCTCGCGCTCGCCACCTCGCTCGGGGCCGAGGTCGACGGGGTGCAGCGCGAGCTCGGCTTCGACGCGCTCCACCAGTCCGAGCGCCTGACCTTCGGGGTCTACCTGCCGCCCGGCTCGGGGGGCAACGGCGGCTGGCCCGTCATCGTGGCGCGCGGGCCCTACGACCGCGCGGCGGTGATCCGCGCGGCGCGGGCGACGGCGCGCGACGCGGCCCCCGAGGAGGGCAGCGAGCGGGGCGTCGCGTACACGATCGTGGGGCAGCGGGCGTACATGTTTCCCGCGGCCGACGTGGTGGTGGTGATGGAGCGCTCGCTGGTGCGCCGCATGGCCGCGCGCCTCGTCGGCGAAGAGCGGCGCTCGATGCGCGACGACGCGCACTTCGACGACCTCTGGGCGCTGGTCGACGGGCAGCACGGGTCGCTCCAGGTGGCGGCCGACCTCGCGGCGATCCGGTCGCGGGTGACCCTGCGGGCCCGGGGCGTGGCGCGCACGGGCGACGGGCTCGACCGGCTGGTGGCCTGGGGCGACGTGCCCGGCGACGTGAGCGTGCGGGCGGCGGGGCAGGCGCACACCGAGGCCGCGGCGCGGGAGATCACGCGGCTGGTCGACGCCTCGACGCGCGAGCTCAGCGGGCAGGTGATGGTGCGGCTGCTGGGGCTCGGGCGGCTGCTGCGCGAGGGCGTGGTGGCGCACGCCGAGGGCGACCGCGTGACCCTGACCGCGCAGGCCAACGCGTCGGAGGCGAGCCGCGTGCTGCGCATCAGCTCGGCGCTCCAGGAGATGGGCGGCACGCCGTAGGCCGCGGCCGGTGATGCGGCCCGGCGGGGGGCCGGCGGTGATAGCCTCGCGGGCGGTGCAACGGACCGGCGACACAGCGAAGCGACTCCAGACGGTCGACATGACCTCGACGGACGACGACCTGCCGCCCGGCACGCACTTCGGCGGCTACGAGGTCGTGCGCAAGCTCGGCACCGGGGCCTTCGGGGCGGTGTACGAGGCGCTGCGGATGCCGCTGCGCAAGCGCACCGCGCTCAAGGTGCTGCACCGCGAGTTCGTGCGGTACCCCGACGTGCTCAAGCGCTTCCTGCGCGAGGCCGAGATCGTCGCGCAGATGGAGCACCCGCACATCGTCGGGGTCTTCGACCTCGGGGTGCACGAGGCGCAGCCGTACATCGCGATGGAGTTCCTCGACGGCGAGACGCTGGCCGACCGGCTGGAGCGCGAGGGGGTGATTCCGGCCGGCGAGGCGGTCGACGTGATGCTCGCGGTGATGTCGGCCGCGGCCTCGGTGCACGACCGCGGCATCGTCCACCGCGACCTGAAGCCCGACAACATCTTCCTGGCGCGCACGGCGACGCGCTCGATCCAGCCGAAGCTGCTCGACTTCGGCGTGGTGAAGGTGCGCGAGGCCGGCGGCGCGATGACCATGACCCGCGCCATGGTCGGAACGCCCTCGTACATGTCCCCGGAGCAGGCGCGCGAGGCGCGCGACGTCGACGCCCCGAGCGACCAGTGGTCGATCGCGGTGATCCTCTTCGAGTGCCTCACGGGCAAGTGCCCCTTCGCGGGCGACAACCTGCTCGACATCCTCAACGCGATCACCACCGGGCCGATCCCGAAGCTGCGCGAGGTGTCGCCGACGATGCCCGAGGGGCTCGAGGCCGTGATCGCGCGGGCGATGGAGCGCGACCCCGCCGCGCGCTGGCCCTCGGTGCGGGCCTTCGGCGAGGCGCTGCGCCCCTTCGCCACCGTCGGGGGCATGGCGCTCTGGGAGGCCTTCTACACCAACGAGATCGCGTACGTCCCGACGCTGCACCAGTGGGGCAGCACGCCGCCGCCCGCGCCGAAGCCCGCGCTCGCGCTGCACCAGGTCGAGGCGACCTTCGCGATCCC
>JAQBQI010000730.1 GCA_028287085.1 Myxococcaceae bacterium | reverse complement strand
GGCGGGTGGTCGTCGACGGGGTGTGCGTCGGGCACGGCGCCGCCGTCGGGCGACGGGGGGGCGTCGCGCGGGTCGGCGTCCGGCGGGTTGGTGGCATCGGCGGAGGGCCGGTCGGACGAGGGCGCCGGGGCGTCGACGGCGACGGCGGCGTCGACGGCGTCTTCGGTCGGGGCGTCGACGCCGCCGTCGCCCGTCGGGGCGCCGAGCAGGTCGGGCTCCCCGACGCACCCGGCGGCGAGGAGGAGGCACCACGCGAGTCGAGGGGGTCGCTGCATTCGAGTCTCCATTGTCGCTTATCGGCGGTGGAGATCATTCGATATCGCGTCGCCGCGAGCGGCGCCAAGGGCAAAACGCCCTCTCGAGACGATACTCAGATGAGCGGAGTTGTGTGCAAACCGTCACTCGGGTGCGCGGCGGTTGCGCGAAGCCCACGAATGGCCACCTCGTTGATTCCGCGGGTGTGCGTTGAGAAACGCTAGATTTGCAGCGGATTGTCGGGGATCGGTCGCCGCGCGTTCGCGCCGGAACGGCGGACTCATGCGAAGTCTACACAGTCGTGCGGAGGGTGCACAGTGCGCTGTATACGGATCGCACAGGGGCGTCGGGGGGCGCCGGGGGCCCTGCAACGACGGAATCGGGGCGCGGTCACGGGGCCGTGAAGCGGGCGAGGTCGTCGATGCCGAGCGCCGCCTCCAGGCGCGCGACCTCGGCCACCGTGCGCTCGAAGCCGTGCTCGCCGAAGCGGGCGTGCTCTTCCGCCTCGAAGCGCTCGCCGAGCTCGCGGTACGCGCCGCGGCCGACGACCTCGCGGAACGCGGGGAAGAGCACCGTGTCCTCGCGCGCGGCGTGGGGGCGGTACATGCGCTCGAAGGCGCGGAGCACCGGCGCGAGCTCGGCGGCGCCGCCCGACGCCCCGCCGGCCAGGCGGGCGATCACGTCGGTGAGCTCGCGGCCGCGCTGGTGCTGGCGGCGCAGCGTGGCGATCAGCCCGAGCTCCCGCCGCGCGGCCTCCAGCCGCGGGAACACGGCCTGCTCCTCGGTGCGCTCGTGGTAGTCCTCGACGAAGCGGCGGAACACCTCCGCGGCGCTCCGCACGACGGCGCCGTCGGCGGCCTCGCCGTGCTCGATGCGCCGCGCGGTCTCGCCGTAGATCAGGAGGATGCGCTCGACGACGCCGTGCTCCTGCATGAGGTCCTCGCCGGGCGTCACCTCGGCCTCGCCGCCCTCCTCGCCGCCCTCCGGCGCGCCCGATCGTGAGCGGCGGGCCGCGGACGTCGTCGCGCAGCCGGTCAGCGCGAGGCCCGTCGCGGCCGCCATCGCGCCCAGGGCGCGCCGCCGCTGTGCGATCGGGTCATCGATTCCGTGTCGGTTCATCGTTCGACTCCATCCTTCGCCCGGCGGGAGACGTCCCCGTCCGGCCGGCGCTTCTTGCGGCTCGCACCGGCCGTTGTAACTCCCCCACCGCCGGGCCCTGGGGGGCCCCGCGCGTCGGGGCGGACGCGTGCTGCGGCGGCGTGAAGGATACGCCCCCCCGCGGCCATGCACGGCCCATGAACCGTGCACCCCACGCCCGCGGTCGAGCGACGCCCCGCCACCCCGCCCCCCTCCTCGCGGTCTCGCTCGTCCTCGCGGCCTGCAGCAGCGAGGTCGCCGGTACCGTCGTCGGCGACGCGGGCCCGTCGGTGCCCACCGGGATGCCGTGCGACGTCGCCCGCTCGCTCGCGCAGAACTGCCTGAGCTGCCACGGCGCGCGCCCCGCCCGCGGGGTCTCGAACCAGCTCCTGACGCGGGAACAATTGCTCAGCCCCTCGGCGGCGAACCCGGCGCAGTCCTACCTCCAACGGGCGATCGTCCGCATGCGCGACGCCACGGCGTCGTCGATGCCGCCCAACACGCACCTCCCGGAAACGGACATCGCGCCCTTCGAGACCTGGCTCGCCGCCGGCGCTCCCGCCGCCACGTGCACGACCGACGCGGGCGTGGTCGAGGTCGACGCGGAGGTCACCCCGGGGGACGACCTGCCGTGCGCCGTCCAGCAGCTGCTCGCGGCCGAGTGCACGTCCTGCCACTCGTCGCCGCCGCGCAACGGCGCGGAGATCTCCCTGCTGTCCCGGGCGGACCTCCTGCGGCCCTCGACGGTGCAGCCCGGCGTCACCGTGGCGCAGCGCTCGGTCACCCGCATGCGCGCCGCCGCGATGACGATGCCGCCCGGCGGCAAGCTCCCCGCCGCGGCCGTCCAGCCCTTCGCGGACTGGGTCGCCGCCGGCGCGCCGGGCACGCGCTGCGACGCCCCCCCGGTCGACCCCTTCCTCGCCCCGGTGCAGTGCACCTCCATGCGCACCTGGACCGGCGGCAACCGCGAGTCGTCGTCGATGAACCCCGGGCAGGCGTGCATCGCCTGTCACGGCGTGATGCGCGGCCCCTTCGAGACCTTCGCCGGGACCGTCTACGCCAGCGGGCACGAGCCCAACAACTGCAACGGCGCGCCCGGCGCCGCGGCCGAGCGGGTCACCGTGGAGATCCGCGGCGCCAACGGCGCGACGGTGCGGCTCACCCCCAACGCCGTCGGGAACTTCTACACCCGCTCGTCGCTCCCGCTCCCGTACACCGCGCGGGTGATCGTGGGCGACCGCGAGCGCAGGATGAACACCCCGCAGATGGACGGCGACTGCAACGGCTGCCACTCGCAGGACGGCGCGAGCGAAGCGCCCGGCCGCATCGCCCTCCCCTGATCGCCACCCCTCGACCAGACCCCCCGGACTTCGAGCGGGCCGAATCGACCCGGTGAAGGACTCCCATGGCCGCGGCCATTGAGACCCATCGAAGCGCGACCGCGGGTCGTCCCGGCCCCGTCGCCTCGCTGAAGGTGTCCCTTGCAGAAACTCCTCCTCGGTCTCGGCCTCCTGGTGATCGGTTGCGGCGGCGGTAACGCTTCGGGGGCGACCTGCCCCACCACCAGCACCCTCACCTACGACAACTTCGGCCGGCAGTTCTTCGCGTCGTACTGCGACCGCTGCCACGCCGCGGGGACGATGCCGTCGTACCGCACCGTCGCCGAGATTCGCGCCGGCACTTCGCTGATCGACTCCGAGGCGGCGGCGGGGCCCAGCGCCGTCAACACCCTGATGCCTGAGAGCGGCGCCGCGCCCACCGAGGCCGAGCGCCGACAGCTCGGCGAGTGGCTCGCGTGCGGCGCGCGCTGAGCACGCCCTCCCGGCCCGTGACCTGAGCGGACGCACGCGCGGCGGGAGACCCGGTACGCCACCGCGGGTTGTCAGTCGGGCCGTCGGACCCGTGCGCTATCGTCGCGCCCCCATGCGAACGCCGCCCGCCCTCCTGACGGCCTTCGCGCTGCGCGCCGCGGTCGCGTGCGCGCAGCCGCTGCGGCCGGCGTCGCTTCGGGTCGAGCGGAGCGCCGAGGAGTCCTGCCCCGACGAGGGCGCCCTCCGCCGCGAGGTGGAGCGTCGGCTGGGGCCCGGCGCGCTCGACGACGCCGGCCCCCGCGCCATCGTCGTACGGTATCGGCCGGCGTGGCGCGGGCGGCGCAGGGCGAGCGTGTCCGTGACCGAGGGCGCCGGGCCCGCCGCCGTGCGGGAGATCGCGCTCGACGGGCCCGGCTGCGAGGCGCTCGCCGAGGCCGTCGCCCTCGCCGTCGCGCTCGTGATCGATCCCGACGCCGCGCTCCAACCCCCGGCTCGACCACCGCCCGCCGCCGACGTCGCGGGGCCGACGTGCCCCGAGATCCCCCGGGCGGAGTGTCCCGCCTGCGCGGCGTGCCCACCCGCGCCCGCTCCGCCTGGGCCGGTCGCGCCGCCGCGC
>JAQBQI010000409.1 GCA_028287085.1 Myxococcaceae bacterium | reverse complement strand
CCCGCCGACCACGCGGCGCGGCTCGCGCGGGCGCGGCGCTCGCTCGACGGGCTCTCCCTCGGCGACGCCTTCGGCCAGCGCTTCTTCGGCCACCAGCTCGTGGTCGAGTCCATGATCGCCGAGCGCGCCATCCCGCGCTCCCCCTGGCACTACACCGACGACACCGAGATGGCCCTCGCCCTCTTCGACGTGCTCTCGCATCACGGCGAGGTCGATCGAGACGCCCTCGCGCGCGCCTTCGCCCACCGCTGGAAGTGCGACCCGACGCGCGGCTACGCGGGCACGGCCATGGGCATCCTCGCGGCGCTCGCCGAGGGCGGCGACTGGCGCGAGGTCTCGTCGGCCGTCCACGACGGCACCGGGTCCATGGGCAACGGCGCCGCCATGCGCGTGGCCCCGCTGGGCGCGTACTTCGCGGGCGACGATCCCGCGCGCGTGGCCGAGCAGGCGCGGCGCTCGGCCGAGGTCACGCACATGAACCTCGAGGGCCAGGCCGGCGCCGTCGCGGTGGCCCTCGCGGCGCAGTACGCGTGGCGCGCGGGGCAGGGCGCTCCGCCCGCCGCCACGCTGTGGGAGCACGTGCTCGCCCACACGCCCGACACGGTCACCCGCGCCACCATCGAGGCCGCGCGCGACCTGCCCCCGGATGCGTCGGTGATCTTCGCCGCCTCCACCCTGGGATCGGGCTACCGGGTCATCGCGCAGGACACCGTTCCGTTCTCGATCTGGTGCGCGGCGCGGGGTCTCGACGACTACGAGGCCGCGATGTGGCGCACCGTCGAGGGCCTCGGCGACCGCGACACCACCTGCGCCATTGTGGGTGGCGTCGTGGCGCTGTCGTGCCGCGAGGAGAGCGTCCCCGACGAGTGGATGGCCGCCCGCGAGGCGCTGGCCTTCGAGCCGGTGGCGCGGGCCTTTCCGTACGCGCGGTGACCGCCGGGGCCCGCGAGCCCCCGCTCACGCCCGCGGCTGACGGCCTCGCCCGTCGGGCCGCGCCCGACCACGCCCACGGTCACCGTCTCACCGTTCGCCGTCCGGCTACTCCCGCCCGCACACGCGAACATACTCGGCACCGACGACGGTCGCGCAGCGGAGCCGCTCGCGACCGTCGACCATCACGAGTTCGATGCTCGCGCAGGGGATGCGGACGAGTCGTGGGTCCCCGGCGCCGCCGCCTCCCCGCACGTCGCCGTCCCAGAGGAACTCATACGCGCTCCCGTCGGCCGCCAGCGCGAATCCGCGACAGGCCTCGCTGTCGCGCCCCTGCAGCTGGCTGGTCACCCAGAAGGGGCGGCGGAGTCGGAGGGCGTCCGCGGCGCAGCGGTCGACACCCTCGTCGCCCCGCACCGGGGCGTGACCGCACGCGAGGGCGCCGGCGCCCGCGGCCCGCTCGACCGACGGGCCGAGATCGCAGGGCTCCGCCGCGGCTCCATCGGAGTCGTAGAAGTGCTGCACGCAACGGGGAGCCCGCGGGGCCTTCGAAGCGTCAACCCGGTTGGCGGCGTCGGGGGCAACGGACACCTCGCTCGCGCAAGCCGCGGCGACGACACTCGCGAAGGCGGCGCATCGCACGCGGAAGATGGAGCGTCGCCAGGAGGGCATCACGCGAACGCTGTGCAGACGGCGTACCGACCGGGCGCATCGCGCGGTGCGCCTGACGCCTGCCCCACGGTACGATGACCGGGTCCGATGCCGCTCACCCCGAAGTACGCCTGGGGCTGGTACGAGCGGCGGCTCATCCAGGCGCGGCGCCGCACCGATCCGCGCGGCAACAAATACAAGGCGTGGTGGGTGGAGTGAACCGCGGCCTACGGGCGCCACGGGCCCTGACCGACGCTACGGCGCGACGGGATCGGGCTTCGCGGGGGCGTCCGGGGCGCCGCCCTTCGCGGAGCCGCGGGTGCGCGCCTGGTAGAAGAAGCGGCGCGGCCAGTCGGCGGGCTTCTTGTGCTTGGTCCCGCGGGTGATGAGGCGGCCGAGGGTGGTGGCGCGGAGGGCGTTGAGGTCGTCGATCAGGCTGGTGATGTTGCGCGCGCGGTGGGTGGCGCGCTCGCCCGCGACGGTGACCCGCTCGGCGTCGGCGGTCTCGCCGGTGGCGATGTCCTGCGCGAGGGTCGTGCCCAGCGCCTGGAGCGCCGCCTCGGGCTCCGACGAGAGGGCCTTGGGCCACGCCCGCACGACCTTGAGCTGCGAGCTCAATCCGAGGCGCACGATGCCCGAGGCGGTGTCGTTGCCGAGGTAGCGCTTGAGGCGCGCGCCGGTGGCCTTGCGGTCGGCGTGGCGGATCTCCGCGACGATCTCGTTGGTGGTGTCGTCGAGGGCGTCGTCGGCCTCGTCGGCGCCGGCCTGCGCGCCGATCTCGGCGCCCCAGTGCCCGAGCTGCGCGATGATCTCGGTGCGGCAGCGGGCGGCGAGGGCGGCGAAGGGCGGCGCGAGGTCGGCGGTGAGGGGATTCTTGAGGAGCCGCTGCTCGCTGTAGACGGCGCGGTGCCAGACGGTTTCGAGCGATGCGTCGGCGGGAATGGTCGGAACGGTCGGTGTGGCCATCGGGTGGGGGATCTCCTTCCGCGGCACCGTATCCAGGGGCCCGCGCGGGGCGTGAATTTGCGGCGACGGGTGGTGCAGCACGGCGTGTTGGCGGCGCCGTGGCGGCGACGGGTGGTGCAACGCGACGTGTTGGCGGCGCCGTGGCGGCGACGGGTGGTGCAGCGCGGCGTGTTGGCGGCGCCGTGGCGGCCACGGGTGGGGCGACACGGCGGGTTGGCAGGGCAGTGGCGGCCACGGGTGGTGCGACGCGGCGTGGCGGGGCGACGGGCACCCACCCACGCCCGCGGTCACCGGTCTCGCCCGGAGGGGAGCACCCGCCCACGCTCGCGATCACCGTCCTCGCCCGGAGGGGAGCAACCCCATGGCCGCCAGTCACCGTCCTCGCCCGGAGGGGAGCAATCGAACGTCCGCCGTCACCGGCTTTGCCATGGGCACACCGTTCGGATCGAGCTTGGGTGACTGGCGGCCATGGAGTTGCTCCCCTCCGGGCGAGGCCGGTGACTGGCGGCCATGGGGTTGCTCCCCTCCGGGCGAGGACGGTGACTGCTGACGTGCCGGCTCGCTCCCCGACGGTCGCCGCCACGGCCCCAGGGAAAGCCTTTGGCTACCCCTCGGCGGCCGTGCGATAACTGCGCGCCCGCGGGGCCCACCAACCCGTTCTTCGCCGCGCGGCGGGAGTGCACCAGACGTGATGACCCATCGCTCGAACCCCGCGCTCACGGGGATGTTGCTCGGCGCCGCCCTCGGCTGCGCGGGCTCGTCCGGCGCGCTCCACACCCGCTTCTCCGCGGTGCACAACACCCTCACCACGATGGGCGTGAGCCAGCTCGGTCCGCTGTCCGAAGGGTCCCTCGCCGAGGGCGCCACGGCGCGCTTCCCGGTCGAGCTCGACGCCCGCTGCCACACCTTCGTCGCCTTCGGCGACGGCGCCCGCGACGTCGAGCTCAACGTCCTCGACGCCAACAACCAGCGCGTCGCCGGCGACAACACCCGCGACGCCCAGGCCACCGTGCAGTTCTGCCCGACCGTGCGCGGCCGCTACACCCTCGCCCTCCGCATGGCCGACGGCGGCGGCTCGTACCTCCTCGCCAACTGGCAGGGCGGCTCCAACGCCGCCGCCGGCGCCGCCGGCGAGGGGGGCCCCGGCTCGTGCGCGAACGCCATCCCCATCGCGCCGGGGCAGACCGTCACGGGCGACACGCGCCGCGGCCAGGCCCACAACGACGGCTCGTGCGTCGGCGCCGAGGAGGGCGAGGCCGGCGCCCCCGAGCTCGTCTACGCGCTCACCCTCGAGCGCCGCCAGCAGGTCACCGTCGCGGTCGAGCAGGCCGGCTTCGACGGCACGGTGTACCTCCGCTCGGGCAACTGCGAAGACCCCTCGGGCGAGGTCGCCGGCGCGTGCAACGACGACGACGGCGACACCTCGCACTCGCGCGTCGTCACGGCGCTCGACCCGGGCACCTACTACATCTTCGTCGACGGCTTCGCGCGCAACGCGGGCAACTTCTCGATGACCGTCACCGCGGCCGACGTTCCCTCCGTCGCCGACGTCTGCCAGAGCGCCGCCGCCCTCACCCCCAACACCGCCGTCACCGGCACCCTCACCGCCCAGGAGATGAACACCTTCCAGGCGCGCTGCGGCAACAACGCGCGCGGGCCCGACCGGGTGTACCGCCTCGAGGTGCCGCAGGAGTCGCGGCTCCAGCTGCACCAGGAGAGCGACTACGACGGCGTGATGTACCTGCGCCGCGCCTGCGCCGACGCCGCCACCGAGGTCGACTGCAACGACGACGCCGAAGACCAGCAGCACTCGCGCATCAACGCCGTCGTCCCGGCGGGCACCTACTTCGTCTTCACCGACGGCTTCGCCGCCAACGCCGCGGGCTCGTACACCCTCCAGGCCGACCTCGCGCCCGTCGCGGGCGGCAACACCGCGGGCGACACCTGCGCCGACGCGCAGCTGCTCACGCCGGGCACGCCCGTCGACGGCAACACCTTCCAGGCCCGCGACGACGTGCGCTCGCCCTGCGGGGCGGCGACCGACGGCTACGACGTCGTGTACCGGCTCAACGTCACGGCGCGCTCGCGGGTGAAGCTCTGGTTCGACAGCAACGACCTGCGCGAGCAGGGCACCATCACCGTCGCCCGCGCCTGCGAGGGCGCGCCGCTCACCGAGGCCACCTGCCGCCCCGGCGCGCTCGGCGAGCCGCGCGCCTTCGACCAGGTGCTCGACCCCGGCAACTACTACGTCATCGTCGACAGCGCGGCGCCGCGGCGCTTCGGGCGCTTCCGCCTCAACTCGCGCGTCGAGAGCGCGGCCGAGGTCGAGCGCGTCTGCCGCACGGCCCCGCTGCTCGTGCCCGGCCGCGCCGTCACCGGCACCACCGCGGGCGGTCAAGACCGCTTCCAGGCCACCTGCGCCGGCGGCGCGCGCAGCCCCGAGAACCTCTACCGCCTCGTGGTGCGCCGCCGCTCGGCGGTGCGCGTCTCGGTGACCTCCACGCAGGGCGGCTACGACCCGGCCGTGTACATCCGCCAGGTGTGCGCCCAGTCGGCCACCGAGCGCGGCTGCAACGACGACGCGGGCGACGTGCAGCACTCGCAGGTCGAGGCGACGCTCGACCCCGGCACGTACACCGTCTTCGTCGACGGCTTCTCCGCCTCCAACAGCGGCACCTACTCCATCGAGGCGCAGATCACGCCCCAGTGACGCCGCGCCACCCTCCGAACCCCCCCACGAACCACCCGACAGGAGCCCCGCGCGCCCTATGCTTGAAGAAGTCATCGAGGAGCTGAAGAACGCCTACACCAAGGCCCACGACGCCCTCCGGCGCGACCTTTCGCGGTTGCGCACCGGCCGCGCCAACGCGTCGATGCTCGACGGCATCCGCGTCGACTACTACGGCACGCCCACGCCCATCGCGAGCATGGCCACCATCTCGGTCCCCGAGCCGCGGATGATCCAGATCAAGGTGTGGGAGCGCGGGCAGAGCAAGGCCGTCGACAAGGCGATCCGCGAGAGCGACCTCGGGCTCAACCCGCAGGTCGACGGCGACACGCTGCGCATCCCGCTCCCGTCGCTCACCGAAGAGCGCCGGAAGGACCTCGCCAAGAAGGCCCGCAAGGAGGGCGAGGACTGCAAGATCGCCATCCGCAAGAACCGCAAGGAGGCCAAGGACATGATCGACGCCCTGACCAAGGACGGCGACGTGAGCCGCGACGACGGCGACGCGGCGTGGAAGAAGGCCGAGGAGCTCGTCGCCGCCGCCGTGAAGGTGGCCGACGACATCGTCGCCGCGAAGGAGAAGGAGATCATGACGGTGTGAGGGGCACCGCCATGCGCCGCCCCGCCGCCCTCCTCGCCGCCCTCTCCCTCGGCGCGCTCCCCTCCGCGGCGGCCGCGCAGGACCGCTCGCCCTGGCTCCCGCCCCCCGCCCTCGAGCAGCCCGTTCGCCCGCTGCCGCCGCCGGGCGTCGCGCGCGAGCCCGAGGCGTGGCAGGTCACCCCGCCGCGCCCCTCGCTGCCGCCCTTCATGCAGCGCCCGGTGGCGCTGCCCGCTGGTATGGTCACCCTCAACTGGGGCGCCGGCTTCGCGTTCAGCTCGATCCCTTCGACCAGCTCCTTCACGCGCAACAACACCGGCCTCGGGCTCGCTTTTGACCTCAGCGCGGGCCTCGGCAAGCACCTCCAGCTCGACTTCGGCACCGGCCTCCGCTTCTCGACGCTGCTCGCCGCCGACCGCTACGGGCGGGTGCTCCGCGACGACGTGTTCCAGACGGGCAACCGCTTCGTCGGCAACCCGTGGGTGAAGCTGCGCTACGCGATCCTCGACGGCGCCACCGGGGCCTTCGGCGTCGGCGTCGAGGCCCTGGTGCAGCTGCCCTTCGCCGAGGCCAGCGCGTGGAGCGTCGGCGCGGGCGTGCCCCTCCAGTGGTCGCTGCCGGCGTGGCGCCTGCGCTTCGAGACGGGGGTCTTCATGCAGTTCGTGCTGAGCGACGGATCGACCATCCGCAACGTGCTCAACGTGCCGCTGCGGGTGCTCGTCGCCGCCGGCGACACCTTCGCCGTCGGCCTCATCACCGGCGTGCAGGTGGGCAACGCCTTCCGCGACGACGCCACCGAGCCCAACGTGCAGTTCGGTATCGCGCTGCGGGCCCGCATCAACGCGACCGTCGAGCTCAGCGGCCAGTGGCTGATGCCCGCGGTCTCGCCCGTCGGGCTCGACGCCTACGGGCTCGGCTTCGCGGTCACCCACCGCGTGCGCTGACCTCTTTATTCAAGCGGCCGCCCGCGGTGCCGACGGGCTGAAGCCCGCGGCAACGATGGCGGATGATGCCCTCCATCGAAAGCCCGCGCTGCGGGCTTTCAGCGGGTCGTCGGAGTCTCCATCGTTGCC
>JAQBQI010000624.1 GCA_028287085.1 Myxococcaceae bacterium | reverse complement strand
CCCCGGGCGCGCCGGGGCCATGAGCAGCATCTCCGAGCCCTTCATCCGGCGGCCGGTGGCCACGTCGCTGCTGATGGTGGCGCTCCTGCTCGCGGGCCTCGTGGCCTTCCGCCAGCTCCCGGTCGCGCCGCTGCCGCAGGTCGACTACCCGACCATCGTCGTCTCGACCTCGCTGCCCGGCGCCTCGGCCGAGACCATGGCCTCGTCGGTCACCACCGCCCTCGAACGTCAGCTCGGCGCCATGCCCGGCCTCGCGCAGATGACCTCGATGAGCAGCTTCGGCACCTCGCAGATCACCCTGCAATTCAGCCTCGACCGCCCCATCGGCGCCGCCGAGCAGGACGTCCAGGCCGCGATCAACGCCGCCTCGTCGCTGCTCCCGCGCACGCTGCCGTCGCCGCCCACCTACAGCCGCAGCAACCCCGCCGACACGCCCGTGCTCACGCTCGCCGTGACCTCGCGCTCGCTCCCGCTCACCCAGGTCGACGACCAGGCCGACTCCATCCTCGCGCAGAAGATCTCGCAGGTGGTGGGCGTCGGCCTCGTCACCCTCAACGGCCGCCAGAAGCCCGCCGTGCGCGTGCAGGTCGACCCCGCGGCCCTCGCCGGCACCGACCTCACCCTCGAGGACGTGCGCACCGTCATCGCCGCCGCCAACGTGCACCAGCCCGCGGGCAACATCGACGGGCCGCGCCAGAACTACACCCTCGCCACCAACGACCAGATCACCTCGGCCGAGGGCTTCCGCTCGATCGTGCTGGCCTACCGTGAGGGCGCGCCCATCCGGCTGCGCGAGGTCGCGCGCGTGGTCGACGCCGCCGAGAACGCCCAGCTCGCGGGCTGGGCCAACGGCGAGCGCGCGATCATCCTCAACGTGCAGCGCCAGCCCGGCGCCAACATCATCGACGTCACCGACCGCATCAAGGAGCTGCTCCCGCGCCTGCGCGCCGCGCTCCCGCAGGGCGTCGAGGTGGCCATCGTGAGCGACCGCACCGAGACCATCCGCGCCTCGGTCGAGGACGTGGAGTTCACCCTCGCGCTCACCATCGGCCTTGTCGTGCTGGTGATCTTCCTCTTCCTGCGCAACCTGCGGGCGACGGTGATCCCCGGCGTCGCGGTGCCGCTCTCCCTCGTGGGGACCTTCGGCGTCATGTACGCCCTCGGCTACTCGCTCAACAACCTCACGCTGATGGCCCTGACCATCTCGACGGGCTTCGTCGTCGACGACGCCATCGTCGTCACCGAGAACATCGCGAGGTACATCGAGGAGGGCGAGGAGCCCTTCGAGGCCGCCCTCAAGGGCGCCAAACAGATCGGCTTCACCATCGTGTCGCTGACCGTCTCGCTGGTGGCGGTGCTCATCCCGCTGCTCTTCATGGGCGGCATCATCGGGCGGCTCTTTCGCGAGTTCGCGGTCACGCTCGCGGCGGCCATCGGCGTCTCGGCGGTGCTCTCGCTCACGCTCACCCCGATGATGGCCGCGTACCTGCTCAAGCCCGAACCCCCGGCCGAGCAGCGCAGCCGGCTGTACCGGTGGTCCGAGCGGGCGTGGGAGGGGACGATCGCGGCCTACGACGCGGGGCTGAAATGGGTGCTCGCCCACCAGCGCACCACGCTCTTCGTGACGCTGGCGACGGTGGCGCTCACGGGCGTGCTCGCAGTGCTGGTGCCCAAGGGTTTCTTCCCGCAGCAGGACACCGGGCTCATCGTCGGGGTCACCGAGGCCGCGCCCGAGGCGTCGTTCGAGCGCATGACCGAGCGCCAGCAGGCCGTCGCCGACGTGGTGCGCGTCGACCCCGACGTGGCCAGCGTGGTGTCCTTCATCGGCGCCGACGGAACCAACCCGACCACCAACACCGGCCGCCTCTCGATCACGCTCAAGCCCCGCGGCGAGCGCGACGCCGACGTCGAGGCGGTCATCGCGCGGCTGCAGCGCAACCTGCTGCGCGTCGTGGGCGTCAGCGTCTACCTCCAGGCCGTGCAGGACCTCCAGGTCGACACCCGCACCGCCCGCACGCAGTACCAGTACACCCTCGAAGACTCCGACCCCGACGAGCTCGCCGAGTGGGCGCCGCGGTTGATGCGCGATCTGCACGGCCTGCGCGACCTCTCCAGCTACCTCCAGGGTACGGGCCTCGCCCTCGACGTGGCGGTCGACCGCGACACCGCCTCGCGCCTCGGCGTCACCGCGCAGGCCATCGACGACACCCTCTACGACGCCTTCGGCCAGCGGCAGGCGTCGCTCATCTTCACGCAGCTCAACCAGTACCGGGTGATCCTCGAGCTCGCCGAGGAGCACCAGCGCGACCCGCGCGCCCTCGAGCGCATCTACGTGCGCGCGCAGGACGGCGGGCAGGTTCCGCTCTCGGCCTTCTGCCGCTTCACGCAGCGGCCGTCGCGGCTGGCGGTGATGCACCAGGGGCAGTTTCCGGTGGTCACGCTCTCCTTCAACCTCGCGCCCGGAACCTCCCTGGGCGAGGCCGTCGAGATCATCGCCGCGGCCGAGCGGCGCATCGGCATGCCGCCGGGGATTCGCGCGCAATTCCAGGGCGCGGCGCAGGCCTTTCAAGAATCGCTGGCGAGCCAGCCGGTGCTCATCCTCGCGGCGCTCATCGCCGTCTACATCGTGCTCGGGGTGCTCTACGAGAGCTTCATCCACCCCATCACGATCCTGTCGACGCTGCCGTCGGCGGGGGTCGGCGCCTTCCTCGCGCTGCTCGTCACCGGCACCGACTTCAGCGTCATCGCCCTCATCGGCGTCGTGCTGCTCATCGGCATCGTGAAGAAGAACGCCATCATGATGATCGACTTCGCGCTCGAGGCCGAGCGCGAGGAGAAGCTCTCCCCGCAGGAGGCCATCCACAAGGCCTCACTGCTGCGCTTCCGTCCCATCATGATGACCACGCTCGCCGCGCTGCTGGGCGCCCTCCCGCTCGCGCTCGGCAGCGGCACGGGCTCCGAGCTGCGCCGCCCGCTGGGCATCGCCATCGTCGGCGGGCTGCTCGTGTCGCAGCTGCTCACGCTCTTCACGACGCCGGTGATCTACCTCTTCATGGAGCGCGGCCGCGCCTGGGTCGCGACGAAGCCCTGGCGGCGGGTGGCGGCGTGACCTCACCCCGCGCTGCCGCGCCGCCCCTCTCCATGAATGGAGAGGGGCTGACCTCGACCGCGGGCGAGCGGTC
>JAQBQI010000558.1 GCA_028287085.1 Myxococcaceae bacterium | reverse complement strand
GGCCCGCCGCGCAGGCGACCGACCCGGCGCCCGCGGGCGTCGGGCAGCTCACGGTGCAGGAACCGCAGCGCGCGGGGTCGCGCTGGAGGTCGGCCTCGCAGCCGTCGGCGAGGCTGCGGTTGCAGTCGGCGAAGCCCGCGGTGCACGCCTCGATGCCGCACACGCCCGCGGCGCACGCCGGCACCCCGTTGGGCGCCGCGCAGCGCCGCGCGCAGGCCCCGCAGTTGCCGATGTCGGCCTGCACGTCGACGCAGCTGCCGGTGCAGCACACCTCGCCGGGCGCGCAGCCGCGGCGCTCGTTGCAGCCGGGCTCGCAGCGCCCCATCCGGCAGACCGAGCGCACCGCGCAGTCGTCGTCGCCCTCGCAGTCGAGGCACACGTGGCGGGTCGGATCGCAGCGGCCCGGGGAGGTTCCGCCGTCGGCGCGCGGGGTCGCGGCGCAGCCCTCGTCGGCGCGGCAGCCGTCGACGCACGCGCCGCTGGCCGGGTCGCAGTGCCGCTCGGGGGGACAGGTGTCGGGCGAGACCGCGCAGCGCACGCCCGCGTCGGCGACGGGAAGGTCCGTGAGGGGCGCGTCGACGGCGGGCGCGTCGACGAGGGACGCGTCGGACGTGGGGGCGTCGGACGTGGGAGCGTCGGGGGGCGGGACGTCCGGGAGCTCCGCGGCGTCGGCGGCGGTCGGGCGGTCTTCGTGGCCGAGGTCATCGGCGCCGAGGTCGGGGGGGGCGGCGCCGTCGACCGCGGGCAGCGCCGCGTCGAAGCAGCCGGTCGCGGCGACGGCGAGCGCGAGGAGCCACCCCCGCGGGATCATGGCGCGGGCACCACCAGGGGCACGCCGCGCACGACGAGGTTGGCGGCGCGCAGCGTGCCGTCGGCCGAGGAGAGGGAGTAGAGCTCGCGCGGGCCGAAGGGGTCGCCCACGCCGAACATCAGCGCGCGCGGGCCGCGCACGTCGGTGACCACGCGCAGGACGGGGCCCGCGAGGATGGGCACCCGCCAGATGCGGTCGACCAGGTCGGACAGGTCGGGCAGGTCGTCGGCGATGTAGACGTTGCCGCACTCGTCCTGCGCGAGGCCGGTGACGAAGCTGAACCCGGCGACCAGCTCGGTCGCGGCGCCGACCCCGCCGCCGTCGACGTTGAGGTCGACGCGCATCACGGTGTTGGTGTCAGACCGCGCCGCGAAGAGGTAGCGCCCCTGGTAGTCGACCAGCAGGTGCGTCGGGCTGCGCACGTCGGAGACCACCACCGCGGCGGCGCCCCCGTCGGCGTCGGCGGCCATGCGGTAGATGAGCCCGAAGCTCGTCGGCATCCCGGGCACCGGGGCCGCCGTGTCGCTGAACCACACGTTGTCGTTGGCGTCGACCGCGAGCCCGCCGGGGCGCCGCAGGCCCGCCTGCCGCATCGTCGCCGTCGTCGCGCCGGGGGCCACCTGGTAGATCGCCCCGCTGCCGGTGCCCGCGCCGGTGTCGTTGAAGACCGCGATCATCAGACCCGCCGTGCGGGTGTACCGCAGCGCGACCACCTCGCCGGGCATCACCATCGTCAGCGGCGTGCTGTCGCTGCCCCGGCGCACCACCACCGTCGCCGGGGTGCCCGCGTCGCCCGACGCGCCGAAGGCCACGGCCAGGCCGCCGCGCCCGTCGAAGGCGAAGTCGCGCGCGCCGGCGAGGTCGCTCAAGACCAGCCGCGAGCTCGCCGTCGCGGGCGCCATCTCGCAGGCCGGGCCCTCGACCACGGCGCCGCCGTCCGTGCCGCCGTCGGCGAGGCCGCCGTCGCCCGGGCCGAGGTCGGCGGACGGGCCGGCGTCGGGCACGTCGAGGCGCGGGGCGTCGAGCCCGCCCGCGTCGGTCACCGTCGCGTCGCGGCCGAGGTCGTTCGCCGCGTCTCCCCCCGCGTCCGTGTGCAGCGCGTCATCCGGGAAGCACCCGACGCCGAGCGTCGCGGTGAGCGCGATCCAACCGAAGGCCCGACGTCGATCCATCACGGCGCGAGCGTCGAACGAGACCGCACGCGGGGTCAAGCGCCGCACGCGTCACGATGTCGCAGGGTCAGCCGCGGCGCGCGGCCGCAGGTGCAATCGCCCGCCGTCGATGTCATGAACCGGCCCGACGCCCCGCCGATGAAGTCCCCCGTCGCCCCGCTGCCGCTCGCGCTCGCCCTCGCCGCCCTCGCCGGCTGCGGCGAAGAGCGCGTGGTCTACGACCGCCTCGACGCCGGCGCGTGGGGCCCGCGGTGCGCCGACCCGTCCGTCCCCGACGGGGGCGTCGGCTACGTCACCAACAGCCTGATGAACTCCGTCAGCGTGCTCGACCTCGCCGCGGGCGCCGTGCGCGGCACGCACCCCGTCGGCGTCGGTCCGCTCGCCGAGAACGGCCCGCACCACCTCGCGCTCGACCTCGCGCGGGGGGTGTTCTACTCGCCGCTGTCCTTTCCGGCGGCGGCGATTCCCGCGGGGCCGCACGCCGAGCACGGCTCGTCGGCCACGCCCGGGGTCTTCATCAAGCGCTCGCTCTGCGACTTCCGCCTGCTCGGCCAGGCCGACCTCGACCCCAACCCCGGCGACCTCGCCCTGTCGCCCGACCGCCGCACGGCCTACGTCTCGCACTTCGACCTCCTGCGCGCGCAGAACAACCGCGACGACCCCGAGCGGCAGAGGTCCAACCTCATCGTCATCGACACGGCCACGATGACCCGCACCGCGACCATCCCCGTCTGCGTCGCCGCGCACGGGATGGTCGTCTCCCGCGACGGCCGCACCGTCTTCATGGCCTGCTACGGCGACGACGCCCTCGGCGTGGTCTCGCTCGACGGCCCGCGCCCCACCGTGCGCCTCGTCTACATCAACGGCACGCCCCCCGCGAACGTCACCAACCCCGCCTACGGCCCCTACTCGCTCGCGCTCTCGCCCGACGGCGCGAGCGTCTGGGTCGGCTGCGCGGTCGCCAACGTGCTCGTCGCCTACGACGTCGCCGCGGGCGCCCTCGACCTCACCCGCCTCTCGCGCCGCCTGCCCGGCAAGGCCTGGTTTCCGGGCTTCAGCCCCGACGGCTCGACGATGGTCGTGCCCACCCAGGGGCGTGACAGCGTGGCGCGCGTCTCGACGGCGCCCGGCCTCGCGCTGCTCGACCAGCGCTACTTCACGCCCGAGGAGTGCACCCTCCCCCACCAGGTGAGCTACGGACCCGACGGGCTCTACTACCTGGTCTGCGAGGGCCGCCACGCGACCGACCCCGCGCGCAGCCTGCCCGGCACCGTGCTCGCGCTGCACCCCGACGACCTCCGCACCGTGCGGAGTTTTACCGTCGGCGTATTCCCCGACGCGATCGCGTTCGCCGGCGGGGGCGCGCGGTGAGGCGTGCGTCGTCGCGGCGGGTTGCAGCCGTCCCCCGTCCAGACGTCTCGGAGGAGTGGCAACCCGTCGCGTCGCTGGGGTTCGGGCGATGGCCCTCACCCCAGGCAATAACAGGTCGGCGCCCCGGGCATTGCCCGGGGCTGTCGGACCGAAATCCTCTTCGTCTTCCGAACGGACCATCGGGCAGCGACGGGCTGCCGCACACTGGTTTCCCGTTCGACAGCCCCGGGC
>JAQBQI010000550.1 GCA_028287085.1 Myxococcaceae bacterium | reverse complement strand
CGGAGCCCCTCTCCATTCATGGAGAGGGGCGCGCGGCAGCGCGGGTGAGGTCTGCGCGAGCTTCGTCGCATGGCCATGAAACGAGAAGCACGAGAGGAGCAGGAGCGGCGAGGAGAGACGACTCGAGATCAACAGCGATCGGAAGGACCAGCCGACTGGCGACGGCACCCGCCTCGAGAGCGGGCGAGCGATGAGCCTTGGGGGTTCGACTCCCCCTCCTTCCGCCGTGTTTCCGTAGGCCTTCTCTGGAGGATTAGACATCTGGTGTGTCGAGCGCGGTGCTAACGCGTTACCCGCAATCGCGGGCAGTCGGTTCGAATCCGGCATCCTCCGCTATTGGCAGAGCCCGTCGAAGCCCGGAAAGGCCCCCGCGTTGGCGGCGTTGGCCCACGCGAGGCACTGCGAGTCGCGCGGGCAGGTCGAGCCCGCGCGGCAGAGCAGCGCGCACTGGCCCAGGATGCACCGCGGCGTCACCCCGGCGCTGGCCGTCGTCGGCGCGCAGTCGGCGTCGGCCTGGCAGTACACCTCGCAGACGCTGTACCCCCGCGGGTTGCTCACGCCCTGGAAGTTGGTGCAGAACGCGCAACCCTCCGGGCCGCACTCGTCGCTCGCCGTGCAGCGCGAGTAGATCGGCAGCGCCGCGCCGCCCGCGCTGCAGCCGCCCACCGAGACGCAGGCGCTCCACTCGCCCGTCGACTCGCACGACTGGTAGCCCGCCTGCGACACGCCGCCGTCGAGCGCGCGCGTGCACGGCCGCGACGCGCCCGGCGTGCACTCGTCGGCCGACTTGCAGTCGCCCAGCGCGAGCGCCGCGAGCGCCGCCACCCACCACCGCCACCGCCGGTCAGCCGCCATCACCCGTGCAGCCTACCGTGGCGAGCACCTCCGTGGCGCGCGACGCGATCACCCGCTCGCACGCCGCGCCGAAGAACGTGATCTCGCCGAAGGCGCGGTCGGTCCAGTCCCAGCCGTCGCGGCGGGTCGGGTCGAGCGGCACCGTCGCGCCGCCCGCCGAGATCACGATCGAGCCCATCTCCTCGGGGCGCGACGGCGTCACGAAGGCGCAGCGCGACACGGTGTTCTGGATCGTCGTGAAGGCCCGCGTGAGGTCGTCCGCGCGCTCGACGTTGTAGTAGGTCGCGACGCCGCCCGGGGTCACGAAGGGCCTGCCCCCCGCGACGGCCATGGCGGTGAGCGTCGCGGCGAAGTTGGGGTCGGTCTCGTCGGCGAGCCCGATCACGAAGGTCGGGATCGACGCGATCGGGTTCGCCCCGAGCTGCGCGATCTCGGCGACGGTGCGCTCGCGGTCGAGGCAGCGCTGCCCGTCGCCGTCGCGCCGGCACATGTTGCCGCCCCCGAAGGGCCCGCCGCCGCCGCCGCCCACGCAGACGCAGGTGGCGGGGTCGAGCGCGGCGTTGCAGTTGGGCCCGCCGTCGGTGGCCAGCACGAGGTAGTGGGCGCGCGCGCGGTTGGGGTTGCGCACGAAGTAGTTGTAGGCGCGCAGCAGCGCCGCCGCCGTCGGGGTGCTGCCGCCCGGGTCGGTGTCGTCGAAGACCGCGATCACCCGCGCCGAGTTGTTGTCGGCGGGGTTGAGGTCGACCGCGGGGATGTTCGGCAGCGCGCAGGTCGCGACCCGCGTGTCGGCGCCGTCCTGCGGGTAGAAGAGGGCGCCCACGCGGATGCGGTCCTGGAAGGCCGGCAGCGTGGCGGCGAGCGCACCGCGGAGGAGGTCCCACTTCGAGGCGCCGCCGCGGGTGCCGTTGAGACCCTGGCCCATCGACCCCGAGCGGTCGATCACCAGCATCATGTCGGCGCCGCGCTGCGTGAGCGTGAAGCGCCCGGGGATGCACGTCGGCGGCAGCAGCACGTCGCGGCCGTCGGGCGCGTCGACCACGTCGGAGGCGTCGGGCAGGTCGTCGAAGGTCTCGACGTCGGGCAGCCGCAGCCCCGTGCGCGCACCACAGCCCGCCGCGACGAGCAGCGCCAGCGCCAGGGCGTGCGGCCGTCGGGGCATCAGGCGCAGGTCCCGTTGCGGCACATCGTGCGCGCGGGGCAGACGTTGCCGCAGCGGCCGCAGTTGGTCGGGTCCTGGTTGAGCGCGCGGCAGGCGCCGCTGCACAGGGTGGCGCCCGCCGGGCAGGCGCAGGCGCCCGCGACGCACTGCGACCCGCCCGAGCACACGCGCCCGCAGGCGCCGCAGTGGTTGCCGTTGGTCAGGGTGTTCACGCACGCGCCGCCGCAGCTCGTGAGGCCGCCCGCGCAGTTGCAGGTTCCGCCCGAGCAGAACGACCCGCCGAAGCACCCGGTGCTGCACGCCCCGCAGTTGCGCGGGTCGATCTGCGTGTTGGTGCAGGTGCCGTTGCACTGCACCGTGCCCGCGCTGCACACCGGCTGGCAGCCGCCGAGCACGCACACCTGGCCCGCGGCGCAGGCGCGCCCGCAGGCGCCGCAGTTCACCGCGTCGCTCGCCAGGTTGGTGCACCCGGTGGCGCACGGAACCTGCGTCCCGGTGCACCCGCACACGCCCATCACGCAGGCCTGGCCCGAGGGGCAGGCGCGCCCGCAGGCGCCGCAGTTCGCCGCGCTGTTGGTGGTGTTCACGCACGCGCCGCCGCACTGGGTGAGGCCCGCGCCCGCCGGGCACGCGCAGCGGCCGTTGTTGCAGAACTGGCCCGCGCCGCAGACCGTTCCGCAGGCGCCGCAGTTGGTCGCGCTGTTGTCGGTGTTCACGCACGCGCCGCCGCAGCTCGTCTGGCCGCGCACGCAGTTGGCGAGGCAGCGCCCGAAGGTGCAGACCTGGCCCGCGCCGCAGGTGTTGCCGCAGGCGCCGCAATTGGTCGTCGACGACTGCGTGCTCACGCACACGCCGCCGCAGAGCACCTGCGCGGGGGTGCCGCCGCCCGGCCCGCCGCCGGTGGCCGGGGCGCAGCCGCAGAGGCCGTTGCGGCAGGTGGCGCCGCCGGTGCACGCGATGCCGCAGCCGCCGCAGTTGGCGGCGTCGGTGGTGATGTTCACGCAGGCGCTGCCGCAGCGGTCGAGGCCCGGGGTGCAGAAGGCCTGGCACGAGCCGGCCGAGCAGACCTGGCCCGCGGCGCAGGCGTTGCCGCAGCGGCCGCAGTTGTCGAGGCGCGAGCTCGTCTCGACGCAGGCGCCGCTGCAGTAGCTCTGGCCCGCCGCGCAGACGCAGGCCCCGGCCTGGCAGCTGCTGCCGCCGGTGCAGGCGCGCCCGCAGCCGCCGCAGTTGGCGGCGTCGGTGCGCAGGTCGACGCAGGCCGCGCCGCAGGCGGTCTGTCCGCCCGTGCAGACGCGGGCGCAGGCGCCGGCGTTGCAGACGGTTCCGGCGGCGCAGGCGCGGCCGCAGGCGCCGCAGTTGGCCGCGCTCGTGCGCAGGTCGACGCAGGCCGCGCCGCAGCGGGTGGCCCCGTCGGCGCAGACGCAGGCGCCGGCCGAGCAGCTCGCGCCGCCGGTGCAGGCCGCGCCGCAGGCGCCGCAGTTCGAGGCGTTGGAGCGCAGGTCGACGCAGGCGCCGCCGCAGGTGGTGAGCCCGGAGCTGCACTCGACGGTGCACGCGCCGGAGCTGCACACCTGGCCGGCGGCGCAGGCGCGGCCGCACGCGCCGCAGTTGGCCGGGTCGGTGGCGGGGTCGACGCAGGCGGTCCCGCAGAGGGAGGTGCCGGGCACGGTGCAGACGGGGCCCGCGTCGACGGGCGAGCCGGCGTCGAGGGCGGGGAAGCCCGCGTCCATGACGGGGAAGCCCGCGTCCATGGCGGGGACGCCCGTGTCGGTGAAGGGGAAACCCGTGTCCATGGTGGGGACGCCCTCTTCGACGGGTGAGCCCGCGTCGGTGGCGGGGAAGCCCACGTCGACGGGGACGACGTTGCCGTCGGGGAGCTGGACGAAGCCGTTGTCGACGGGGGTCGCGGCGCCGTCGCGCTCGGGCACCGTGAGCACCGTCGAGCCACAGCCCGCGGACAGCACCAGGACCATCGCGGTCAACCACCTCGGCATCGGTCGGGTCGTCATGGGAAGCTCTTTTCTTGGGGCGCGCGGGGGGATAGGGCGGGTGCGCGTCTACGGGGCTGAATGGCACCCGCACGTCAAAAGCTTCAAGGAAACTTCAACCTCTGCTCGCCCGGGCGATACCAGTCGAAGGCGTTGTTGCGGGTGAAGTTGGTGAACGCGAGGTTGATGCTGACCGAGAGGGCCCGCACGTGGTGCCACCAGCCCACCGGGAGGAAGAGCATCTCGCCGGGGCGGAGCGTGACCTCGCGCACCGTCGCGCGCGCGAAGTCGGGGAAGCGCGCGGGGTCGGGGCGCTCGGGGTCGACGAGGGAGTAGACGCCGCGGGCGCTCTCGAGCAGCGAGGTCTCCCACGGGGCCACGAGGAGGAAGCGCTTCTCCCCGAACACGTTGCCGAAGAGGATGTTCGAGGTGTCGTGGTGGAGCGGCGTGACGGTCCCGCCGGGGCCGAACCAGAGGGCGGTGGCGCCGCGGCGGCGGGCGGGGTCGACGAGGCCGTCGGGGAAGGTGACGTCGTCGAAGAGGGGGCGCAGCGCGTCGAGGTCGGAGTTGTGGTGATTGGCCACGAGGTAGAGGTCGTTGCTCTCGCCCGCGGCGAGCACGCGGTCGACGAAATCGCCCAGTTTCATCGGGCGGCTGAGCGCGGGCGTGTGCAGGTCGCAGTCGGGGTCGGCGGCCCGGCCGGTGGCGGCCATGACCTCGACGTCGCCGAAGTGCTGCTTGAGCCAGGCGGGGGTCCAGCGGCCGAAGGCGGGCCACGCGGTGACCACGTCGGTGAGCACGACGGGCGTGTTGGTGGCGTAGTAGCGCTCGAAGAAGGTCGCGGCGTCGAGGCCCGCGCAGCGCTCGACGGCGGCGGGCACGGCGCGCTGGGCGGCGAGCTGCTGGTGGAGGCGGGCGACGAGCGCGAGGCGGCGCGCGGCGCGGGCGTGGCGCTGGGCCGCGAGGAAGACAGGCGACGCGGCGATGGCCGCGAGCTGCGCCCCGGCCTCGGCGGGCGGAACACCGTGGGCGAGGAGGGCCGCGAGGAGGTCGTCGGGAGACGCCCCGGCGAGGAGGTTGTCGGCGACCCAGCGCTGCCAGTCCGGCGAGAGGGTGAGGCCCCGGGACCGGAGGCGTCGCGGCGCGCGAAACCGGCGCATCGTCCGCTCGCTAGAACGACCCATCGGGCGGGGGCGGCGGCATCGGGGGGACGATCCCGGCGTCCTCGTCGGGCGGCGGCATCGGCGGCGGCATCGGCGGGATGAAGCCGGCGTCCTCGTCGGGCGGCGGCATCGGCGGCGGCATCGGCGGGATGAACCCGCTGTCCCGGGGCGGCGGCATCGGCGGCGGCATCGGCGGGATGAACCCGCTGTCCTGGGGCGGCGGCATCGGCGGGATGAAGCCGCTGTCGGGCGGTCGCGGCATCGGCGTGATGCTGGCGTCGCGCGGCGGTGGCATCGGCGCGATGGAGTCGGGCGTCGCGACGACGTCGGCGCGGTCGGTCGTGGTTGGGGCGTCGGTGCCCGCGTCGGTGGAGCTGGTCGCGGCGCCGCAGCCGAGGGCGCCGAGGGCCATCGCGAGGGCGGCCCGGCGCACCATCGCAGGGGTGGACGGCGGTGGGGTCAGGGCGGGGACGTCGCGTCGTGGGCTCACCCACGAAGCAGAACGACATCCACCCGAGCGGGTCAAGCGCGGGCCGTGACGGGGACGCCGCGGTTGAGCTCGCGCAATTGACCGTGCGAGGATGATCGGCGAGGGAGAGTGACCATGAGGGTAGGGGCGATGTCTCGGCGGGGGTTTCTGGGCGGCGTCGCGTCGGCGCTGCTGGCGGGCGTCGGGGGGAGGGCGCTCGCGGGGTGCGGCTCGGGGGACGTCTCGGTGCGCATCCGCCGCATCGACGGAACGGTGCAGGGCGGCATCGCGACGGTGCGCGCGTCCGTCGCGGTCACGAACCACACGAACGTGATGCAGACGCTGCCGCTGCGGATGGCGCTCTCGGTGGGCGGCGCCGAGGTCGCGCACCGCGAGCGCACCCTCAACATCGCGCCGGCGGAGCTGCTCTGTTACTGCATCGAGGTCGACGTCCCGAGCTTCAGCGGGTCGATGAGCGACGCGACCGTGTCGATTACGCTCGCGGAGGAGTCGGCGAGCGCGACGCTCTCGGCGCTGGGCGGCGACCCCCTGCGGGGCTGCGACTACACCTGCAACTTCTGAGAGATTACACGACGCGGTAATCGTGCGGCCCGCCGATGCGGAGGCCGGCGAACCAGCGGCGCGCGGCCTCGGCGTGGAGCGAGAAGCCGACGACGGCGTCGAGCCCGTCGGGGCCGAGGACGACGCCGCGCTCGGCGGTCTCGTGGTTGGCGGTGAAGGGCGGGAGGTCGCCGACGTCGAGGGCCGCGGCGGTGGCGAAGAGCAGCACGCGGTTGGGGCGGGGCGCGCTGCTCGCGTACCAGAAGGGGTCGAGGGCGTTGGGGTCGATGACGACGTCGAGCTCCTCGAAGACCTCGCGGGCGCCGCCCTGCTGCCAGGTCTCGTGCTCCTCGAGGAAGCCGCCGGGCAGGGCGAGGGTGCCCTTCTGGGGCTCGATTCCGCGGCGCAGCACGAGCAGCCCGGTGGCCTCGCCGAGGCGCACCGGCACGAGCACCACGCACACCGGGATGGGGTTGGCCCACACCTCGATGGCGCACGCCGGGTTGGGGCAGCGCCGCGGGTAGTGGAGCGGCTCGGCGTAGGCGGTGCCGCAGTAGGAGCAGTGACGGTCCTTGATGGGTCGTGACATGGGGAGCGGGGATCTCAGTTGACGACCGGACAGTTGGGGTAGCGCGGGTCGGCGAGCACCTCGTCGATGGCCGCGCGGAGGGCGGTGAGCCCGGCCTCGGAGCCGTAGCCGCGCCAGCGGATGGTGCCGCAGCGGTCGACGATGAGGTTGCCCGGGAAGGCCGTCATCGGGACGAAGGGCTGGGTGACGAAGTCCGGGTCCATCAGCTCGGGGAAGGACACGCCGTAGCGGGTGGCCCAGCTGCGGCAGGTGGCGGGGCTGATGGCCGAGCCGTCGACGTTCTGCACGAGGACCTGCACGAAGCGCACGTTCATGCCGGCGTAGCGCTCGATGATCTGCGCCTGGAGCTGCGTGGTCTCGCGCTGGCTGGGCACGTTCCACGCGGCGGTGATGTTGATGACGGTGAGCTGGTTGGTGAAGAAGTCGGGTCCGTCGAAGCGCCAGGTGGCGTCGGCGCCCTCGCGGTTGCACGCGGTGAGGGTGAAGGGGCGGAAGGTGCGGCCGACGCTGGAGCCGTAGGGCCCGGCGGGGTAGGTCGGATCGCCGGTGGGGACATCGCGCGGCGGGGGAGGGACGTCGACGGCGGGCGGGACGTCGGGCGGCGGCGGGGGGACGTCCATGGACATGGCCGGGACGTCGGCCGCGACGATCGGGACGTCGGCGGCGGGGAGGTCGGCGGCGGCGGGGAGGTCGGCGGCGGCGGTGCCGCTGTCGGCGTCGGTGATGGAGACAGCGCGCGCACCGGAGCACGCAACGGCGCCGCAGAGGAGCAGCGCGGCGAGGGGAGCGAGCGGGGCGCGCGGTGATCGATGGAGGGAGGTCACGATGGCGAGAGAAGAGCGCGAAGCGCGGGGGCGCGGCAAGGGGCTGCGGGTCCGATGTGACGGCATGGTAGAGGACGTCAGTGAACATCTGGGCCTGACCAACTTCCACGGCTTCGAGCGGCTAATACTACAGCCGCACATCGTCGGATTCCGTGGCGTTCACGCCTTACCCTTCTACACATTTCAGACGGCCGAGCGCCGCGTGGGTCGCCGCCCACTTCGCGGTTGCGG
>JAQBQI010000546.1 GCA_028287085.1 Myxococcaceae bacterium | reverse complement strand
CCGGGCTGCGCGCGGGCGACGACCCCTGGGCGCTGCCGAAGACCCGCAACGCGATGAACGCCGCGGCCGTCGGCGACTGCGACGACGACGGGCTGCCCGACGCCGTGGTGGCCGACTACGCGGGCCCGCTGCGGCTCTGGCACAACGAGGGCGGGCTGCGCTTCCGCGACGCGACGGCCGGCTCGGGGCTCGCGGTCGACCGCGCCGACGCGACCAACGCCGTGCTCGGCGACCTCGACCACGACGGCCGCCTCGACGCGGTGGTCACCACCGGGCTGCGCGCCGCGGTGGCCACCTTCGCGCGCGACGCCCCGGCCGCGGCGTCGGCGCGGGTGCGGGTGTTCCGCGGGCTCGGCGGCTGCCGCTTCGCCGACGTCACGGACGCGTGGGGCTTCGACGCCGTCGCGCTGCGCAACCCCGCCGTGCTGCTCGGCGCCGACCTCGCCGACCTCGACGGCGACGGCCTGCTCGACGTGCTCCCGCGCGTGCTGCTCGACCCCGGGCAGCGACCGGCGGTCTTCCTCTCGGCGCCGGGTCCCCGCTGGCGGCGGGCCGCGGGGGTGCTGCCCGAGGCGCTGGCGGGCTCGCACTGGTCCACGCTGGTGACGAGCGCGCGGGGCGCGGCGTCGCCCTCGATGCTGGTGCTCTTCGACGCCGCGGAGGGGCCGCCGTCGCGCTTCCTCGCGGGCGGCGCGGCGTGGCCGCCGGCCTTCGTCGAGGAGAACGTCCTGCCCGAGCTCTTCGCCCCGATGCCGATGCCCTACGACCTCATGGGCGCCGCGACCGGCGACTACGACGGCGACGGCCGGCTCGACGTCTTCGTCACCGACGTGGGCGCGCAGCACCTGCTGCGGCAGCGGGCCGACGGGGGCTTCGACGACGTCGCCGACCGCGCCGGAACGCGGGCCGCGAGCCCCCCCGACGGCGGCCGCACCGTGGCCTTCACCGTCGCCTTCACCGACTACGACCGCGACGCGTGGCCCGACCTCGCCATCGCCACCTCGATCGACGGGGGCAACCGCCCGCCGCCGTACGCGTTCCTCTTCCACAACCGCGGCGACGGCACCTTCGAGGACGCGAGCGCGCTGCTGCTCCAGACGCAGCCCTACGCCACCGAGGGCCTCGCCGCCGCCGACCTCGACCGCGACGGCCGCGAGGACCTCTGGTTCGGCGGCGGCAGCCTCCCCCCGCGCGTGCTGCGCAACACCGGCACCACCGGCAACGGCCTCGCGGTCCGGCTGCGCGGCACGGTCTCCAACGCCGAGGGGGTCGGCGCGCGGGTGACGCTGCGCGTGGGCTCCCGCTCGCTGGTGCGCGAGGTGGGCGCGTCGGGCGCGACCTTCGGCTCGGGCGAGCGGCGGCTGATGTTCGGGCTCGGCGCCGCCGCCCAGGCCGACGACGCCGTGGTCGAGTGGCCCAGCGGCCTCGTGCAGCACGCCGGCCCGCTCGCCGCGGGGCGCGAGCACGCGATCGAGGAGCCCGCCTTCGTCGCGCTCTCGGCCTCGCGCGTGGCGGCGGGCGGGAGCCTCACCGTGACGCTCCGGCCGGCGCTGCTGGGCGACGGGGCGGCGCCCGAGGTGACGGCGCTCCCGGAGGGCGCGGCGGTGCCCCTGCGCTGCGCCGACGGCGTCTGCACCGGCGAGGTCATCGCCGCCGGCCCCGGGCTGCACGCGCTCTCGCTGCGGGCCGCGGGGGCGGTGCTGCCGGCGCACCCGCAGTTCGTCGTCGATTAGGGCGCCGGCACGGTCTGCGCGGCGATGGCCTCGGGGTCGAGCGCGTGGAAGACCTCGGCGACGACCGCGGCGACGGCGGCGCCGTGCGGGAGCTCGAGCGAGGTGTCGAACACGCGGCTCGCGCCCGGCAGCAGCGTGGTGTCGTGCACGACGCGGTGCTCGGCCCGGTCGACGATGCGCAGGATCATCTCGGGCGACGGGGGCTGCCCCCGCTCGCGCAGCGGCGAGGCGGCGGCGACGGTGGCCCCGGTCGACGACACCGCGCGCAGGCGCACCCACGCCGGCCGGAAGCCGTCCTCCGAGGCCGGGAACACGTGGCCCGTGTGGTGGTTCGTCACCTCGAGGCGCGCGACCAGGCGGTCGCCCTCGCGGCGCAGCGCGAGCACCCGCACGCGCACCGCGTCGCGGTTGAGGGCGTGCGCGCGGCGGGCCATCTCGGGGTCGCCGAGCGTGGCCTGCGCCCGCACGTTGCCGCCGAGAAACCAGTGGTTGCGCCGCCGCGGGCGCTCGGGGCTCCACGCCGTGACGCGCCCGGGCTCGCGCGTGGGCTCGCCGGTCATGCGCTGCGCCATGTGGCAGTCCTGGCAGTGCACCACCCGGTCGGGGGCGCCGCGCGCGAAGGGGCTCGCCGCCCAGGTGGCGTACTCCTGGTGCGGCGCGCTCCAGAGCTGCTCGGTGATGCCGTGGCAGACCGAGCAGGCCTCGGAGGTGGCGAGCACCGCCGGGCGGTAGTCGCGGCGGTGCATGTCGGGCCGCCAGCGGATCAGCAGCTCGGCGACCGCCTGGGCCGCGCGGCCGTCCGACCCCTGGCCGAGGTAGCGCCGCACGGTCTCCGGCGCCGACACGGCCATGGCCATCATGCCCGTGAACTCCTGCTCGCTCAGCGGGCCGAGGCCCTCGGTGAAGGCGCGGGCGCCGTCGGCGCGGATCCGCCGGGCGAAGCGCTCGGGCGGCGGGGCGCCGGGGCGCACCGCGCGCAGGGTGTGGCAGTAGCTGCAGCTCACGGCGTCGGCGCTCTGCCGGCTCGGGGCGCGGATCGCGTCGCTCGGGTCGTCGCCGAAGAACGACGCCGGCGCGTGGCAGAGGATGCAGTTCTCGAAGCTGCCGATGGCGTGCCCGTCGACCGGCGCGATGGGCTGCCCGTGGCCGGTGCGCATCACGCGCCCGAAGTCGCGCACGTCGAGCCGCAGCAGCTCGGGGAAGCGCGCGAGGTCGTCGCGGATCTGCGGGAGCTCGAAGGTGCGCGAGTGCAGCGAGCGCCGCCACTCGGCGTAGACCTCGGCGTGGCAGCGGCCGCACCACTCGGCCGACTCGTAGAGCGCCGCGGGGCGGGTCTCGTAGGCGAAGCTGGGGGTGGCCGGGTCGAGCGGCAGCGGCGGCACCGCGCGGCGGGCGACCCAGCCCGCGCCCGCGGCGAGGGGCACCATCGCGGCCAGCAACCACGCGGCGCGCCGACGCCCGGCCGACCACACGTGCGCCGCCAGCGGGAAGGCGACGCCCAGCCCGAGCGCGGCGTGGGCCCACGCCGCGGCCCCGACGCGGCCGTAGTACAGGACGGCCCCGCCCGAGGCGCAGGCCCCGACGAGGACGAGCAGCAGCCCCGCCGACGGGGCCCCCGACGCCGCGGCGGAGGCCTGGCGCGGGCGCGCGGCCCGCGCGTGCGACCACAGCCAGAACGCGATCACCGGCAGCAGCAGCAGGGCGAGCGCGACGTGCGCGAGGGCCGCGAGCTGGTTGAGGGTGAAGGTCACCCGGTCGGGCACGACCAGCAGCCAGGTGCCCAGGAAGATCTGCGGCAGCAGCCACGCGACCGCGGCCCAGCCGCGCCGGCGCGCCCGCCCCCCGGGGCGCCCGTCGGGGCCGAGCTGGAGGAGTGTGCGGAGCTGACGCAAGCCCGCGATTCTACTGAAGCGCCCGGCGCTGCGGTAGCCGCGGAGCCCGCGCGGCCCTTTCCGCGGGGGAGGGGGTAGAGTCGCGCGGTGCGCCTCGCCTCACGCTACGACCGGCTGCGCGAGGCCGACGCGCGCGGCGACGAGGTTGCGTGCGCGCGGGCCTTCGAGGCCGTGGCGGGCCTCGCCGACGGCCCCGCCCCCCGGGC
>JAQBQI010000544.1 GCA_028287085.1 Myxococcaceae bacterium | reverse complement strand
CAGCCGCTCCATCGTCACCACGCGCGCGGGCACGTCGGCGCCCGAGGCGATCGGTTCCTCGAGGTGCAGCAGGAACAGTGGCACCTCCGTCCAGTGCAGGCGCGCGCTCACGCGGCCTCGATGAGCTCGGGGCCGTCGTGGGCGGGCGAGTTCACGGCCGTACTCACGACGCGCGAACGCATCTGGGGCGCGGGGAGCGAGACCAGCAGCGCCTGCAGGTCCTCGGGCGACGTCTCCGGGTCGAGCCACGCCGCCCAGGCCCGCTTCGGCACGATCACCGGCATGCGATCGTGGATCTTCGCCATGAGCGTGTTCGGGTCGACGGTGATGATCGTGTACGTGCGCAGCTCGTCGCCGCCGTCGGGCGGCGTCCAGCGCTCCCAGAGGCCGGCGAAGGCGAAGAGTTGGGCGCGCGCCGGGTGGACGTAGTGCGGCACCTTCCCGTCGGCGGTCCTCTGCCACTCGTAGAAGCCCGTCGCGGGCACGAGGCAGCGGCGCTTGGCGAACGCGCTGCGGAACATCGGCCGCTCGGCCACGGTGTCGGCGCGCGCGTTGATCGCCTTGTGGCCAATCTTCGGGTCCTTCGCCCACTTCGGCACGAGGCCCCAGCGGTAGGCGCGCAACACGCGTTCGCCCTTCGAGAGGCCGACCACCGGGCCGGTCTGCGTCGGCGCGACGTTCCAGCTCGGGACGATGTCGGGCGTAGTCGGGCCGCGGATGATCTGGAAGGCCTGCTCGATCTCCTCGGTCGTCAGCGACTGCGCGTAGCGTCCACACATGCCCCCGAGCCTTGGCGCGCGGGGCGCCCGTCGCCAGCCCTCAAGGCCGCTGCAGCCTCCGCACGACGCGTCCGGTCCCCGCGCGCCTGTGGGCCTCGGCGCCCTGCGTCGCAGCGCTCGAGGTGAGGGCGGGGCAGCGCTTCGTTCGCCCCGTCGGATGCGTCGACGAGCCAGGCAGGGGCCTCGGGGGGTGACCTCCAGGGACCTTCGTCGTCGGGGCGTCGCGCCTCGTTAGCGCAGGCAGATCCTCCCACTGCAACGGCCGCTGCAGCACTCCGCGTTGTCCGTGCAAGGGACGTTGACGCGGTGGCAGCAGCGGCCCGCCTGGCAGTCGTCGATGGTGATGCAGGAGTACCTGTCCGTGCAGTCACCCCCCACCCAAGAGAGGCAATAGTGCGGGCCGAAGCCCAGGCCTGGATTCAGGCAGCGGCGACCCGCCGCGCAACACATCGGCGCGGAGTTGTTTGCGCTGCACGAGACCGCTTCGCCCAGGGTGCAGCCGTCGTCTGCCGGGACGCCACTGTCCACCCGGCCGACGTCGAGCGGCCCCGCGTCCACCGCCCCGACGTCGAGGGCGCCGACATCCCGCGGTCCCACGTCGCTCCCCCTGTCCGTCCCAGCGTCCCCCTGGCCGACGTCGAAGCCCACGTCCGCCGCGGGGGCGTCGAAGGGCGCGGGGCGATCCTCCGGCGCGTCTACCGAATGCACGTCGGAGCCGGCGTCGACGGGCCCCGCGTCGAGATCAGGCAGCGGGTTCCAGCCATCATTATTGCACGCGGCGAGAGCGAGGGCGGAGGCGAGGAAGAGGAAGCGCATCGCCGACAGGCTACACCGCCCTCACCTCGTCTCGGGGTCGTCGGGCGGTAGGTAGGCGCCGGGGCCTTTGTCCGAAGGCCGTCGAGCGCCTCGACCTGCGCGCCGTCATCCCGCAAATGTCCGCGTCGCGTCCGGTTCGGCGGCCCCGTTGCGCGCCATCTCGGAGCGGCGTGACAGTCGCTCGATCATGCCCAACCCCCTCGTCGTTTTCGCCGCCGGGCTATTCGCGCTCGACGCCCTGACGTCCACGCCGCGCCGGCGGCGTCCCCTCCCGCGCGTCTCGAAGCCGAAGAAGCACACGCCGAAGAAGCGCGCGTCGGAGAAGAAGACGGAGCCCGACTGGCACCATTTCGAGCGCACGACCTGCGACGCTCTCGGGGCAATCCACGTAGGCGGCCCTGGCCGTTCGGATTGCGTGGGCCCGGGGTTCAGTGCCGAGGTGAAGCACCACAAGCGCCGGGTCGGGACGCAGGTCGTCGAGAAGGCGCACGAGCGCGGCGACGCCGTGGTGGTGTCTTCGAGCGGCTTCACCTCGCCGGCGGTACGCCGCGCGGCGGAGCTCGGCGTGCTCCTGCAGCACCGCTTCCCGCGTGTCTCCGGGCGGTGATCTGAGGGGCGCGGTGTCCCTCGCGGGTCGCCGGGGGCGTTCGTCCCCAGCAGCCGATCGGGTACGCCGCCGCGCACCAGGTTCGCGGGTCGACGGAGACAAACATCATCTCGCATAGACGGCCCGCGCCCTCGCGCACCGCGGCGGCCGCGCAGTCCGCGCAGAACGCCGGGCCCTGCTCCACCCGCACGGTCCCGAGCGCGCGGCAGCGATAACCGCCGGCGAGGGTCGCGGCGCACCAGTCGGGCGGGATGCTCCCCGGTGCCGCGCCCGCGAGCTGGCGCTCGTAGAGCTCGAAGCGCGCCTCGGGGAGCGCGTGCACGATCGCCGCGAGCGCGGCGCCGAGGGGCCCCCCATCGCGCACGTGGCGCGCGAGGCACAGGCGCACGACGGCTCTTCCCGGGCCCACGCGCGAAGGGCGTCGGGCAGCGCGACGAGGCGGGCGGACTGCGCAGCGTTCATCCGACGACGCCGACGAGGCGCAGCGCCGTCCACCCCCGCGCCCGCGCCCAGGCCGCGGCGCCGCCCTCGTGGTCGTACGCCTCGTCGCCCGCGACGACGCCCGCCAGCGCGAGCAGCACCTCGTCGGCCGAGGCGCCCTCGCAGAGGAGCGGCGGTCGGCCGTCGTCCCAGGCGACCCACCAGGCGCGGCCGCTCGCGATCGAGCGCGGCAGCTGCTCGACCGCGCAGCCGCGGGCGTCGGCAGCCTCGAGCTCGGCCGCGGTGAGCACCACCCTCCCCTCCCCGCTCAGCAGCTCGCGCAACAGCTGCCGGTGAAGCGTCTGGTAGCGGACGAGGTCGGCGCGGGAGAGCGGTGCGTGGCGCCGTCGGCGGGCGAGGCGGAGGTGCTCGGCGAGGTGTCGGTGGGGTGGGCGGGGCGCTCATGGGGCAAGCGTCGGGGGTTGCCTGATCGTCTGTCCAGCTACCCCGGCGGCACTGCCAGCAACCGGTTGCCAGGTGTCAGGCGTTGGGGAGGGTCTCGTCGTGCCTCGCGGCCACCCGCTGTCCGACGTCGTTCGGTGCCCCGGCCGATCGGGGCACCGCAGCAAAGTGCTCGGGCTGAACGGACGTAGGTGTCCGGGAGATCACAGCCCGAACACTTTGCTCCAGCGTTCTTACCTCTCAGCAAACTCCCCCTCCAAACGCACGGACCGAGTAATTCGGAGCGTCCCAACGAGCCTTTGAGCGAGAGTAACCTCGCGAAATGGCAGGGCATATTCGTCTGACCGCTACCCTACGAAAATGGTGCCCCAGCAAACTCTCCGTCGGCCGCCCCGACAGGCGTTTTTCGCCCCTCAGAAATACTCCAGCAAACTCCCCGACAAACTCCCCGACAAACTCCCTGCGTCTTCTGGCTGACTTTCGATAACTGTCCTGGCGTTCGATAACTGTCGCTTCTCGAATATCAGACAGTCCCTTTCCCGTTGCGATGTCGCACCAGGCAATACGCTCGGGCGGCGACTCATGATCAGTGAACATACGCCCAGCCAACGAGCCCGACAGGACGCTTGAGGGTCTTCGGGAGCAGGACGCGCTCCAAGGTCACTGCGAGTCCGAAATCGCGACGACCTATCAGCGGGAGACCAAGTCCACGTTCGGCTGGTCACCAGGACGGCACCTGGGAACGGCGCTCGCTGAACAAACGTTTACGACAAGCCCGCCTTTTCCGCGGCTCCACTACACCCCACTACACTCCACAACAACGTAGTGGACTGAAAATGATCGATGAACTAGACGCCCCTCGGCACGACCTCTAAGCAGGGCCTCATGAGTTCTTTCCCACCCCCTTGCGCTGCCCGATGGCCAGCAAGCGCTTTCGTGCGACAGCGTGGGAAGGAACTTGTGACGGTCTGCTCAGCGACGATGGCAGTTCATGGCGCTGAACGCGTCACAACAACCTACTGGATCGGAAACGACCGACGAATTAGACGTCCCCCGTCACTGCTCCTAGCCTGCCAAAGCTTGCGACGAGAACAGCCCGTTCGCGAGCCAAGATTCGAACCATTGGTCACCAACGCGCGGGCGCGCGATCGAATAGTGCTCGGCTGCCGCCCGGGCGGTCGACCCGCAGGACGTGGCGTTCATCGGCGCATCGAGCGCGGAGGGGCGGGCTACAAACGATTGTATCCGTAGCGATCAAGATCAGAACACTAGCTTTCGCGAGGTAGATCGTTCAAAGCCGCGCGAATCGCGCAAGGGCCAACGAAAGACGCGGATCTCTACTGGGCAGCAAGCGTGGCCGGCGCTTCGATCGCCTGCACGCGTGGTGGCGCTCAGCGCACCACAGAGGCAGGCGCCATCGATCGACTTGCAGCGCCCGACTTGGCACCGGGGCACCACGAAGTGGCAGAAGGATAGGTCGAAGAGCCATGTACATTCGCTGGAAGCGACGGCCGTTGTCCGATGAAGTGTACCGGGAGGATGTCTGCTGCGCCCACCAGGGAAAGGGACGTGAAACGTGGACACCCGTGGTCGTCGGAAACTGGCGGGTCGCGGGTTTGGGGCCGCGCCAGATCGTCTTATGGCGTCCCGCCGGAAGCATTCGCTCGTGCTGCGCCGTCGACCCGCGCGACCCGATTGCGCGCTCGCGCTGGTGGGCCGAAGTAAATTCGCGGTTCAAGGCGCTTCTCGAGGGGACGGTCCGCAATCCGCATCGCAAAGAGCTTCTGAAAGAACATCGGGACATCTACGTGGCGCTCGTTAACGCAATTCTGCCTCCGTCAGCGGATGAAGAGGCGCTGCTGGAGTCTTGGTACAAGGTGCAAGGCTACTCCGACCCCTTCGATGCAAATTTTTGCGGCCGACATCGTCACTACTTTCGACTCATGGCTGCGCGCCGAATCGCTGAAGAAAGCCCCTTTCAGAAGGGAGAGCCACGGCGGACGCGTGAGGTCCCCCGTCGACCGCGGAAGAGTTCCATCCCTGCTCCCCTTCGCGCCATAGGAGTTGGCTGGCCTTGCACGAGGATGGATATCATCAGAGCGTACAGAACTGGCGCGTTCGAGAAGCACCCCGATCGGGGAGGAACCAACGAGGGCTTTGTTGCTTGGGGAAAGGCCGTCGAGGCCGCGCTAGAGTTCTTCGACGCGCAGTCGGAAGCCTCCGTCAGTTGATCTGCGCCATTGCGGTCTGACAACGTGGGTGTTCGGCGATGCCTGCACTACCGCGGGCACAACGGCCGCAGGTCGATCGACGGTGCCCTCACGCCTTGGGAGTGCGCGTAAGCCGAACACCCGGCTCTCGCTTCGGCAGGAAGCGAGTACTCGAGGCTCACCTCGTCCGAAGTTTCCTCGGTTGCGATGCTCTTCGCCACCGACGCCGACGTTCGGGTAACGGGGCCGCGCATCGACGAAGGCGATAGGAGCCCCGTCGCGTTGGAGTGCCCGCGACCGACGACCTGTGGCCCGTTCTGCATCCGTGAGGCCAGACGCGCCCACGGCGCCTACTCCTGCTCCCTTGCCGACCGCGCCTAGCGGGCTTTCCAGTCCGCCTCCCCGTGCGCGTCCGGCGCCGGCACTGCCCTCGTGCGACGTGTCCGCGCGCTCCGTTCGCCGAGCGATGGGATGATCTCGCAACCCCCCTACGCCCGTCGCACCACGTGGCTCGCGCTGACGCTCACGCGCGGGGCCCGTTGGCGACCGGCGTCGCTCGACGTGCGGGCGAACCAGAATCAGTGTAGTTTGGCACTACGGACTTGGGCACTACTTTCGGCCGCAGACTGGGTCACTACGTGGACATGCGGCGTCGCCAAAAGCGGCGAGATCTCGTCATGGGCCCAGACAGCAGCGATGGCGGCGCGAGTTTCGCGTGGCCCCCGACTGATCCCACTTCGATGAGAGGTTGGCGTCGATAGCAGAGGCCGTTGCGCGGTGCCATGAGGCGGTCGTCCTGGACCGAAACAGTGAAAGCGGTGACGCGATCGTGCGCGCTCCGCGGGCTACAACGGCTCTCTCCATACGTAGTTGTCGGCTCTCCCGGGGTCCACCTTGAACGACGCCCCCGTTTCTTCAAGTGCTACGGCCTCCGACCCTTCGATCGAAATCGCCCACGCAACGACTCCTCCTTCGCGAGTGATCCGACGTCCGGAGCATTCATGTGTCGAAGCCGCATGCCACCGAAAAATGTGTGGTGAACTCGGTCCGAGGCGGCTGAGACGATAGCGCGACATCGGGGCACTACGGCCGCGTACTGCCCTGGGGCACTACAACCAGATGCTGACTGGGGCACTACAACCAGATGCTGACTTGGGCACTACAACCAGATGCTGACTTGGGCACTACGCTCGCTCGGACAGTTGGTCACTACGTGGTCTTGTGGTGTCATTTCGCGACGATCAATGTCGCGACGTGTGCCGCAGACGACGCCCGACAGCACCTTCAGTTGGAGAGACAAAGATGTCGGCCACGCGGGCGGTGGGATGGGCGACGACCGCTCGTTGCCGACCGCGGTCGTGGGCCTCTCCGGGGCGGCACGGAGTACGCTCGGACTCCACTCT
This sequence comes from Myxococcaceae bacterium, assembly GCA_028287085.1. Classification (GTDB taxonomy): domain Bacteria; phylum Myxococcota_A; class Polyangia; order Polyangiales; genus SCUS01. Next base: position 13,053 of record JAQBQI010000544.1, on the reverse strand, counting down.
GCGTGTGCCCGAACAACTACGGGCGAGGCCTGGTGCAGCGGCGCCAATCACGTGGACCTTCCGGGCGACGGCACCGCCGATCAACCGACGTGTCCTGGGCCCATGAACTGACCCACCCTCGGGGGGCCGCTCATGAGGGTGGATCCTCGCCGAGGCCGCCCCGAGGTCAAGCGCCGGAGCGCGGCCTCGGGGCGACGTGCCTACCGTTCGATGCGCATGTACGCGATGGCGGCGTCGCGGCGCCGGTACGCGAGGTGGACGGTGGTCCCGTTGGTGACGGCGCTGCAGAAGCGCCCGGCGTCGGCGTCGACCGTCACGAGCCGCTCGGCCCAGGTTCCGTCCGGTTGGATGAGGAGCATCCGCAGGTCGAAGTTGCTCGGCGACCCGCCGATGGACGCGTAGGCGAAGAGCGCGAGCGCCCCGTCGGCGAAGGGCGCCGCGCACCAGTCGTCGTAGCTCAGTCGCACCGGGCCGACCGTCTGCATCGCCCAGGTCGATCCGGTCTGCCGGAAGATGCGGTAGTGGACCATGCTGCGGAGCGTGCCGCCCGCGTTCGCCGTCAGCGCGAGGTAGCCCGTGGGGAGCCGGAAGAGGTCGGCGCCCCAGACCTGATCGAGGATGCTGTCGGCGTCGGGGAAGGTGCCGACCGTCGTCGTCACCTGCGTGGTGCCCGTGCGGCGGGTGTAGTGCGCCGCGCGGTCGGAGTGGCCCTCCCAATCGGCCACCGTGAAGAACGACAGCGCCGGGTCGGCGTGCACCGCGGCGGCCGTGCGGCCGATGGCGGCGGGCATCGTCGAGCCGGGGGGGCGCACGGAGAGCTGCTCGTCGACGAGCGCGCCGCCGACGAGGGCCACGTGGCGCAGCACGCGCGCCATCACCAGCGAGCTGCTGTTCGGGACCACCGCGTGGACGTCGCCCGACGCCGCGACGTACACGTCGGGCCGCGCCACCAGGCTGGTGCCGAACTCGCCCGCCGTGAGGAGCCGCGCGGTCCACGCGGTGCCGGTGCGCGCGGCGGCCGAGACGCGCATCCCCCGCTGGGCGCCGCCGTTCACGAGGTTGTACACGTAGCCGACGTGCGGATCGCCCGCCGGGTCGAAGCCGTAGGCGACCGCGGTGAGGTAGGTCGGGAGCGACGCGACCTGCTGGTAGCTCCAGGCGGCGCCGACGCGGGTCGAGACGGCGACGCCGTAGGTGTCCCCGGCGAAGGTTCCGTACGCGATGCTGGGGTTGCCGGCCGGGTCGAGGATGATCGCGGTCGCGGTACCCATGTTGGGCGACACGCGCTCCGAGACGCCGGGCGGCGCGTCGGTGGGCGGAGCGTCGATCACCGTCACATCGGGCACATCGATCGCGGGAACGTCGGGGACGTCGGGGACGTCCACGGTGGGAACGTCGGGGACGTCGGGGACGTCGGGGACGTCCGCGGGAGGGACGCCCGGCACGTCGATCGCGGGGACGTCGATCGTCGGGACGTCCGGCGCCTCGACGACGTCGGGCGCATCGACGCCGACGTCGGGGGCGCCCGCCTCGGCGACGACGGCGTCAGGCCGTGCGGCCTCCTTCTCGGCGCACCCGACGGCGAGGGAGAGCGCGAGGGCGATCGACACCGACGCGCGCTTCACGGATCGATCGAAGGGCCCGGAAGGCGGGTGCGCGCGCATGGTCTCGCGGACCGTACGCGACGGGGAGGGGCGGCGAAAGGTCGTCGGTCCATCGGGCCAGCGCACGCCGTCGCAGCCCGTCTCGCGGGCATCGATCGGTCTCTGCGACCCGGCTGCTGCTACTGCCGCAGAAGGCCCGCCGGGCGGCCCGTCTCGCGACGGCGCAGTGCACGGTCGCGACCGCCGCGAGTGCGGAGACAGGGGCGCGGGCGCTCGCGCGGCTCGCGGTGCCGACGAGCGCCGACGCGCGGCTGCGCCTCGTGCGGCGCGCCGCTGCCGACGCCCTCCCAGCCCCGCGTCGTCGGCATCGACGATTGGGCGATGCACAAGGGTACGAGCTACGGCTCCATCGTCGTCGACCTCGACGCGCACCACGTCGTGGATCTGCTCCCCGACCGCAGCGCGCCCACGGTCACGGCGTGGCTCGCAAAGCACCCGGGCTTGACGACGATCGCGCGTGATCGCTCGCCCGAGTACGCGCGGGCGGCGACCCTCGGCGCGCCGCACGCGCAGCAGGTCGTCTACCAGTAGTACCTGCTGCACAGCGCCCAGCAGATGGCCGAACGATGGCTGACGGGCATCCACCCGCGACTGCGCACATTGCCGGTGCCGGGGGGGCGTCGAAGGAAGAGAACCGCGGCGCGATCCGCGACCGTCCGTTCGGGCGGACGCGATCCGAAGCCGCCGCGCGCGACGAGAGCTGCTCCCGGCGGCTCGGGGTCTACACGGAGGTGCGGCGCGGCCGCGCGCTCGGCGAGTCGGTGCTCGGGATCAGCCGCGCGCTACGCCTGGCGCGCGGCACGGTGCGCAAGTACGCGTACGGGCGTCGTTTCCCGAGCGCGCGGCCCGCGCCGACGGCGGCTTCGCGCTGCTCTTTCGCGCGGGGTCGTCGCGGCTGACGGTGCAGGCCTTCACGGCCGCGGGCGAGAGCGTGGAGCCTCCGAGGGCGTTGCAGCGCGAGGTGCGCCCGAGCCGGGAGTCCGCCGCAAGCGCGGTCGGAGGGGGCTTCCTGGCGGCCTGGGAGGAGGCGGTGGACACGGCGCCGTTGCAGTACGGCCTGGCGGTGCGGGCGGTCGCGCGGGGCGGCGCCCCTGTGGGCAGCCCGCGGGTTCTGACGGAGCTCGGCTTCAGCCTCGGCGCGCTGTCGGTGACGGTCGCCCGCGGCGACGTGCTGGTGAGCGCGTCGGTGACGCGGACCGGTCCGGGACTGGTGGTGGTCCCGCTGGACGCCGAGGGCGCGTCGCGCGGAGAGGCGATCGCGGTGCCCGCGCCCCGGCCCGGCGTACAGCTCGAGCGGGTGCAGCTCGTGGCGACGCCCGACGGGGCGCTCGTGCTGTACGCGACGGACCCGGGGCAGTTCCCCAACGCCCTCGTGGCTGTGCCGCTCACCTGCGAGCCATGAGGGGGCCGTGAGCGCCGATGCATTGGCACTACAGCCGCAGTTGGTTGAAAGATTTCAACATCCGGCCCCGCGGCAAGGGCCGCAGCCCCAACTGCGGTAGCTGCACCGCCTCGCCCCCTCCCGCGGGCGCCGTCGCCACTCGAACCGGCGAAAATGCGAGTCGACCTCGTCGGTGCCGAGCCGGAGCAGGACGATCAGGAGCCGGCGGGCCACGAACATCGACCACGGGGCGTCCGCGCCGAGGTCGGTCGGGGCCGCCTTTTCCCCGCCGTCCTCCCGGGGGGAGGTGTCGGCTCGCACGGGTCGCTCAGCATGCTCGCAGGTCTCGCGCTTGAAGCACGCCCGAGCCGTGGTGTCGGCGTGCTCGCCCGAGCGCAGGACCTTCGACCTCGCGGAACGATGGGCACATCCATCCACCCACGCCGTCAGTCCCCACCTGAGCGTTGGTGGTGGCGGCCGCGCGGGCGCCTGCGACATCATCGGCGCGGAGCCCTTGGGATGACGAACGCGACACGTGGCTCGAAGGAAACGAAGAAGCGCGCCCCGAAGAGGGCTGGCTCATCGCTCATCGTCGAGACGAAGCGCGCGGCGCTTGAGGCGCAGCGAAAGCAGCTTGCTACGATGGGGCGACTGATCCGGCGGCTCGCGACGATGGTGGAGAGCTTCTGCGACGTGGGCGTAGCGCTGCGGGAGGTCCTGGAGGAGACGCTCTGCGTGGCAGACGGGCAAGCCAGCCTGGGGGACTGCCTCGCGGCGACGAAGCTGGTCTCGCTCACTCAGGCCGGGAAGCTCATCGCGATCGTACAGAGATCTCTGCGCGAGGAGGCGATGCTCGTCGGGCAGGAGCGCGCGCACGCCCCCGTTGTCCTGGCGGGCGCGACGCCCGAGCGCGACACCGCGGTGGTCGACACGGGCCTGCACGCGTGGCTGAAGCTGGACGCCCTGCGGCCCGAAACGACGTGGCTCGCCGGGCGCGCAACGCTCACGCGCGAACAGGCGGACGCGCTGCTCGCGTGCATGGGCTGAGCGGGGATGGACCGTCCGCCAACCTCGGAGGCTGCACCCCCTGACCTCGGGGGGGGCGGCGGAGGCACTTCGTCGAGGCCAGCTCAGCCGCGCGCGTGGTTTGGATGGATCGCGGCGGCCTACGGCGTGATCCACGCGACGGGGTGCGAGGCGCCGCTCGACCTCGGCGTCGCTCGCCACTGCACCGATGGGACGGCACCGTGCCCGGTCGCCGATGGGAGTACGGAGTGCGTCGACCTGAGGGTCGACCCGTCGCACTGCGGCGCGTGCGGCCAGCGCTGCGCGGACGGTGTCGCGACCCTGGGAGCGTGCGTGCTGGGGGTGTGCGGCGATCGGTGCGCCGCGGGCCGGGCGGAGTGTGACGGCGACCCGGAGAACGGGTGCGAGACGGACAGCGCGCGCGACCGCTTTCACTGTGGTAGCTGCGGCATAAGGTGCGAGGCGGGCGCGGGCTGCGCTGCCGGACGATGCGTGCTCCGCAACCTCGGGCTTGGACGCCCGACGCAGCAGTCGTCGACGTACGTCCCGGGCAGCGTCGATCGCGGGCCGGGGCTGGCGGTCGACGGTCGGCTCTGCCAGGTCGCGGCCCGCTACGGTGGCGAGGACGGCTCGCCGTTCAGCTGCCCGGTGAGCTCCACCACCGCCGTCGCGGAGAGCTGGTGGCAGGTCGATCTCGGCGAATCGCAGCTCGTCGCGCGGGTGGACATCTGGCAGCCCCTCGACTTCGCGGTGCGTCTCCAGGGGTCTGACGACGGCGAGGCGTGGCGGGAGGTCGGAGCCGCGGCGCCGCAACTCGTGCCGCCGCTGCGCATCGCGGTGGAGTCGAGCGTCCGGTGGGTGCGCGTCGTGCGGCCGAGCGCGGAGTCCCTGATGCTGTCGGAGGTGGAGGTGTGGGGACGATGAATCGGTGGTTGTCGTGGGGCCTCGCGTTCGGGATGGGGTGCTCGGTCGAGAGCGAGCTGGGGTCCAACGTCCGTTGCGCCGACGGGGGCGTGTCGTGCGTCGCCTCGGAGCCGCGGGTGTGCGTCGACGTGCAGAGCGACCCGCGGCACTGCGGCGCGTGCGCGAACGCGTGCTCCGCGGGGAGCGGCTGCGTCGGGGGCCGCTGCTGTGGGTCGCCGGCGTGCGGCGATCGCTGCCTCGGCACCCGATGGGAACTCCGCGAGGCCGTCGCGGGCCGGGAGACGATCGAGGTCTTCGCGCTCGACGTCGACGCCGACGGGCGCACCGACCTTCTCACGGTCGATCAGCTCGACGCGACGATGCATGTCTTCTGGGGAAACCCGGGCGGGTCGCTCGCGTCGCCTTCGGTGTGGCCGATGGGCCGGATGAACGGCCAGGTCGCCTGGGGCGACCTCGACGAGGACGGCGACCTCGACCTCGTGGCGTCGGTGCAGGCGCACGGCCCCCCCATCGCCGACGCGATCGGGATCATGCGTCGGGAGCCCGGGCGGGCGGTCCCGCGGATGCGGCTGATCCCCGAGGCGGGCGACGTGCGGGAGATCGCGCTGCTCGACGCCGACCTCGACGGGCACCTCGACGTGCTGGTGCGGCGCACGGTGGACGGGTGTCTGCTGTTGCGGCGCGGGGACGGCCGCGGGGGCATCGAGGAGAAGGGGCGCTGCGTGACGATACTGCGAGACTTGCCCGATTTGTCGATCCAGCTGACGCGGGTGGCCGTGGCGGGGGGGCGGCAGGGCCTGATCGTCCGGTATCCGAACGAGTTCCAGCTGATGCGCTTTGGGGACGGCGGCAACGTCCTCGACAGCCTGCCGATCCTGCCGGGCGTGCACGACGCGACCAACCTGATGCTGATGGACAACAACGGCGACGGCCGCGGTGAGTGGCAGGTGCATCGGCGGCTGCCGCCGGACGGTGCGATGGGGTCGGATGTCTACCGCTGGGACGGGGCGCAGGCCGTGACGACGGGGTGCGCCGTGACGGGCGTGCCGGAGTTTCTGACGAGGGCCATCGCGGACTTCGACGGCGATGGGATGCTCGACCTGGCGGGGTATCGCCGGGTGAACGACGGGCCCTGGATGCTGCGGATGTACCTCAGGAGGTGAGGGCGGACGATTCCGAGACGGGTTCGGCGGGGGCGCGACAAGAGGGGGCGGAAGGGTTCGCCCGGGCTGGTGCCTCGGGGAGCACCAGGGAGCGTGGGATGAGATTGATGATGGTCAGGGGTGGGGTCGCCGCGGCGACGGTCGTGGCGATGGTCCTGTCGGTGGGCTGCGGTGGTGGGGATCCGGTCGTCTCGGCGTGCACGCCCGGGCAATCCACCTCGTGCGCCTGCGCAGGTGGGCGAAGCGGTGTGCAGACCTGTCAGGCAGGCGGAACGTATGCCGCCTGCGCCTGCACGGAGGCCGACGCGGGGGGCGGCGTCGACGCCTCCGACGCGATGAGCGTGGACGTGGTGGATGGAGGGCCGACCACCGTCGACGCGTCGCCGCCCGATGCGCCCATGGATGCAGGCATCGACGTCCCTCCCGCGGTCGACGTCCCTCCTGCGGTCGACGTCCCCTCCGCGAGCGACGTCCCTCCCGCGGTCGACGTCCCCTCCGCGAGCGACGTCCCCTCCGCGAGCGACGTCTCTCCCAGCTGTCCGGCGTCGCAGATGCTCTGCGCGGGACAGTGCGCGAGCCTACCCACCGACCCCACGAACTGCGGCGCGTGCGGCACGGTATGTCCCCCTCGGATGAACGCCGTACCGGCCTGTGCCGCCAGCATGTGCGGTTTCATCTGCAACGCGGGCTTCAGGGATTGCGACGGCAACCCGCTCAACGGTTGCGAGACGAACCTCGCCACCACGTCCAACTGCGGCGCGTGCGGAGTGACCTGCGGGGCGGCGGCCAACGCGGCGCCGAGCTGCGCGGCGGGCACCTGCGGGCTGACCTGCAACACCGGCTTCGCCAACTGCGATGGGAGCGCGGGGAACGGTTGCGAGACGAACATCGGCACCACGACCCACTGCGGCGCCTGCGGCAACGCATGTCCGTCGCGCGCGAACGCGACGATCTCGTGCGCGGCCTCGGCCTGTGCCTTCGCGTGCTCGGAGGGGTTCGCCGACTGCGATGGAAGTGCCGCGAACGGATGCGAGGTTTCCACATCGACGACTAGCAACTGCGGACGCTGCGATCGGGCATGTTCGGCGGGTGAGTCGTGCCTGTCCGGGACGTGTCTCAGGATACCGACGACGGGGCTGTCCCTCTGGCTCGCCGCCGAGAACATCTCTGGCCTGGCGGATGGCTCCCGCGTCGCGGCCTGGCCTGACGCGTCGGGGAGCGACCGGCACGCGACGCAGTCCCGGCCCGCCGACCAGCCGGAGTACCGCGCGCGCGCGGTCAACGGGCGTCCCGCGGTGCGCTTCGACGGGTCGAGGAGTCACCTCACCGTCCCGTCGTTTCCGATGTTCGCGTCGCCGAGTTCCTCCGTCACCGTGTTTCTGGCGGTCCAGATCAGGGACTTCCTGACCCAGCGCTTCTTCGTGTCGGAGCAGTACACCCCCTGCCTGAACAACTTCGAAATCGGCACGCACACGGGCGACCAGACCAGTTCAAACTTCAATTTCGGCCTGCACAGCGGATGCAGCCACGCGGCCGTCACGCCCGACACGATGGTGCCCGGATGGGGCGTCTACGTGACCCGGGTTCTGTCCACCGGGACGACTCCGGCCAACGTCGAGATCTTCGTCAATGGCAGCCGACAGGGCGGGATCAACCACTCGGGCGGCTACACCAACCCCGGCGGCTACGGCACCGCACAGAACGACCTGACGATCGGCGCCCGCTTCAACGCCGCCATCGGCGCGCTCGACGGCCCCCACAACGGTGATGTCGCCGAAGTGATCATCTATTCGCGTGCCGTCAGCGACGTCGAGCGAGCGCAGGTGGAAGCCTATCTCCGCGGCAAGTACGCGACCCCCTGAGCCTGCATGATACGCTCCGCGCGGTGCGCGGAGCGCTCCTGGCTGCCATCGCCCTCGTACCTGTCACCGCGCGCTCGCAGTCCCGTGAGCGCATCGCGTTGAGCTACGCGCTCGGTCCCGGCGTCACTCGCTGCCCCGATGCTTCCGCCTTCCGCGGGTCCATCGCCGCGCGCCTCGGCCGCGACCCCTTCACCGCGGCCTCGCACGACGCGCAGAGCCGCCTCTCGATCACGGTGCTCCGCGTCGGTCGCGGCCTCCGCGCGCTCATCACCTGGGACCACGGCGACGACTCCCCTTCATCCGCCCGCGAGGTCGCCAGCCCGACCGACGACTGCACCGCCGTCGTCACCACCGCCGCGCTCACCATCAGCCTCGCGCTCGACGCCTCCCGGTCGCCAGTCACCACGATCGCCCCGGTTGCAGCGGTTGCCCCCGCTCCCTCCCTCGCTCTCGCCCCCGCCGCTCTCGCCCCCGCTGCCGTCCGCGCTCCCGCGCCACCGCCACCGCCACCGCCACCGCCACCGCCACCGCCGCCGCGCTCCCGCTTCTGGGCCTTCCTCGGTCCCGTCGTCGGCGCCGGTCTCAGCCCCGGTGGTGACCTCGGACTCGCCGTCGATCTCGCGGCCTCCACCGGTCCCGTCGCCCTCTCCCTGGGCCTTCGCGCCGACGTTCCCGTCACCACCACCCAGTCGTCGACCGGTGGCAGCGTCCACACCCGACGGGTCCAGGGCGAACTCGCACTCTGCTGGCACTCCCCTCTCTCGGGCGGCGCGCTGCACCTGCACGCCTGCGCGCTCGGCGTCGGCGGCGCCCTCCTCGGCGAGGGCCTCGGCGTCGATCAGCCCCGGCAGGACACCTCCTGGATCGCCTCCGTCGGCGCCCGCGGGATGGTCGACTTCCAACTCTCGTCTCGCTTCGGTCTCCGTGTTCGCCTGGACGCCCTCGTCCCGGTGCGGCGCGCTGTCGTGCGTCTCGACCAGGAGGTCGTCTGGGAGGGAGCGTGGGTCCAGGGCAGCATCGCCCTCGGAGCGGTCGTCCACTTCGGGTGACCGACCGCCTCGATGCCTGGATCCTCCGGTGCTGTCACCACGACCATCCTGTCTGACGTCGTCGGCGGTTCCCTTCTCCCCAGCGCCAGCATCGCCGCGGCACGGTCGTTTACTTTGGCAGGACGGATCGGCCCGATCTCCGACAAGCTCTCGCAAGTAGACTGCGACGGAGCTGAAGGGCCATCGAGACGAAGGACAATTTCTGGGGGTGCGTAGGGGCGCACGTGGGCTGGCTCCATGTGCAGCTCCGCCGGCTCGGCGTGGCGGAGGCCGACCTGCAGGACGTCACGCAGGAGACCCTCGTGGCCGTCCACGGTCGCTGGTCCGAGTACGATCCGAAGCTTCCCGTTCGACCCTGGTTGATCGCGTTCGCGGCGCGCCTCGCGGCCAACCACCGCCGGCGGCCGGACCAGCGGCAGGCCCGCAGCGGGAACATCGACCCCATGACCGACGCACTCGCCCACGACGGTCCGCTCCCCGACGCGCAGCTCGCCGCCGCGCAGGACCGCGCGCTCGTGCTCGCCGCCCTGGAGACCCTCGACGACGAGAGGCGGGTGGTGTTCGTCGCCGCCGAAATCGAGGAGCTCGGCATGCCCGAGATCGCCGCCGCCCTCGGAATTCCGCTGAACACGGGCTACACCCGACTGCGCCTCGCGCGCGCGGACTTCGCCGCCGCCGTCGCACGACTGCGCCCTCGGAGGCTGCCATGAGCGACGACCTCCCGGACGACCTCCGTGCGCTCCTCGCGAGCGAGCGAGCGCGGGCCGAGCCGCCCACCGACGAGGTAGCGCGCATCCGCGAGGCCGCCGCAGCCCGTATCCACGCCGCGGCGGGCCCCGACGCGCCCGCGCCGTCGGACGCGCCTCGTCCTACGAGGTGGCTCCCTCCGCGCGGCCTCCTCGTCGGCCTTGTCGTCGGAGCGATCGCGGGGCACCTGGCGACGCGGGTGCTCCAGAGCCCGCGCGAGCGCGTGGTGGTGCGGGTCGTCGAGCGAGCGCCGCCGGTCGCACACGCCGCCAGGGAGGTGACGGACGGCGGGAGCGCGGCGACCGCCGCCTCGGCGGGTGCAGACGCGACGGCCACCGCGACCGATGGCGGGGCGAGGTTGCCCGCGCCATGGCGCGCCGGCAGGACGGAGGCGGGCGCCCGTGGCCTCGACGCCGAGCGAGCGCTCATCGAGCGCTGCAGCAGCGCGCTCGTGCGCGGCGACGCGAGCGGCGCGCTGGTCGCGGCGCGAGAGCACGCGCGGCGCTTTCCCAGCGGCGTGCTCGTCGAGGAACGCGAGGCGCTGACGATACAGGCCCTCCGCTCGCAGGGGCGAACGGCAGAGGCCGACGCGCGAAGTGAGGCCTTCACCCGGCGGTGGCCGGCCAGCCTGCAAGGTCGGCACGTCCGCGGCACGCAACGTTAGAGCCCGGCACTGACGCGCCGCCCGACGCCGCAGGCTGCACCCCCTGACGTCGGCGGTCGCCCCAGGTGGGGGCGCACGCTACGCGGTTCGACCTCGCGGCCAACCATGCCGAACGGTGCACCGAGGAAGTCGACGACGCGCTCAGGGCCGCCGTCTTCGACGACGAGCACGGCGCCGACGTTGGGGGTCGCATCGTCGAGCGTGGCCAGCTTCGCGCGGCCCGACGGACCGCGCCGCGGAGAGCCTCGCGGCTTCGCGGCTGCCGCAGACGTCGATATCCTTGCTGCCAAGCGGCGCGTCCGCGCGCAGTTCGGGCGCACGCCCCTGCGCGAGATAGAACTCGCTCCAGAGGTTCACCGCCTGACCCCCCACCAAGACGATGCGGTCGGTGACGTCGCCGAGCCTCGACCGGAGCGCGAGCACCTCCCGCGCCGAGATCGGCGGGGCATCAGCGACGAGCGTGGGCCGCCGCGAAGTCGGGCCTTCCCCGGAGCTGGGCGAACGCGCCGTTCTCACGGCGCAGTTCGTCAGGGCTCTTCGCGCCCGAGGCCAGGGCCGCGTCGTCCGCGTCGCGCGACGCCTGCTTCTCGGCGGCACGGGCCTTGGGGTCGAAGTGATCGTCGGCGCTCATGACGATGAAGCTCTACGCGAGACGGCCCGCAGCAACAACCGGACGGAGCGCCTCGTGGCCGCCAGTCCCAGCGTCGCCCTTCCATCTGGACGTGGATGCAGGGTGCGGCGACGCCTCCGGCTTCACGGAATGTGCGAAAGGGCCGGCGTGCTGGACGGAGCGCCGACTCGGTCGGGCTGCCGCGGTCGGTGCCCGTCGGCCTGACCGATCCCCTCCCCCGCGGCAACCACCCGATTGTCATGCGCTCGCAGTGCCGAGGGAACGACCCTTCGCCCCCGGCTGCGCGGGGGCCGCGCTCCCCGCGAGTTCGAGCGCCCTGGTGCGGCGGTGTTCCTCCGCGGCAGCCGTGTACTCGAATCTCAACGCCCGCTGTTGGTGCCTCGGCAGGCTCTGCACGATGTCTTTGACCGCGCGCTCGATCTCCTCGAGGTCGACGCGGAAGAACTCCTTGCGCTCGTTGATGCGATTGACCCGGCGGACGTGGAAGCGCTGGTGCAGCGTTCGCTCGAGCTCCGGCGCGTCCTCCGTGTAGACCATCGCGTGGACGTCGAACGCGAAGGGCACCGAGGCGTCGCCCAGTTCGATGACGCGCTCCATCGGGTCGAGCCGCCGGGTCATCCCGATCTTGTAGACCTGCTCGCCGAAGGAGCCGATGTTCGAGATCACGTAGACGTGGCCCGCGCTGGTCAGCTGCGCCTGCGAGATGGCCTTCTGCTTGAGAGCGCTCGCCGCCGCGAGGTTCGCGGTCAGCTCGGAGATCTTCGCCTCGAGGGATTCCTTGAGCTTGCCGGTGGCGGCCGCGACGTCGCGGCGTGCCTTCTCCAGGGCCTGCTGGAACCGACGCTCCTCCTTCTCCGCGTCGTCCCGGGCCCGGTCCAGCTCCTTTTGCGCCCTCTCCTCGTCGCGCATCTGCTCGCGGATCGCGCGCTGCTCCTCGACCTCGCGCTGCTTCTTGTCGAGGTACTCGACCGTGAGCTCGAGCTCCGCGAGCTTCATGTCGAGGAAGTCGGGCGTGATCGCGCAGCTCTTCGATTCGCTCACCTTGTTGATGGCGTCGAAGGCCGCCCGGATCCGGCGCTCCATCGTCGGCGCGTTGTTGAAGCGCGCCTTCGCGACCGCCGCGTCGCACTCGCCGTTGAAGGCCCGGAGCATCAGCTTGATGTGATCCTTGACCATCTTCTGACCGCTCCGGGCGTCGCCGTTCACGGTCCACTGCGTGGAGCAGAGCACGGCCCGCTCGCTCTTGATCATGTGCTGCTGCGAACCTCGGTTCGCCTCGATGCGCTGTTGATACTCGGCCGAGGTTCCCAGGTCGTAGCGGAGCCGGTAGAACCCCGCCTGCTGGAGGTCCGACTGCTCTTCGAGCGCCGAGAGGGACTGCTGGAGCGCGGCGATGGCGGAGCCCATGCGCTGCTGCGTCGCGCTCGCGTCCATCGTCGCCTGAGACTGCTGGGCGAGGATGGCGTGAAACCGCGCCGTCGCGTCCCGCTCCGCCGCGACGTTGCGGTCGTGCGTCGCCTGCCCGACCGCCGTGAGACGCGCGATCTCCCCCCGGAGCCGCTGCGCCTGGTCCGAGAGCGGGATGAGCTCGCTGAACAGCCCTCGGACGCGGTTGCTCTCTGCGACCGTGGCGGCGAGCTGCGCCCTCAGAAGGTCAGCATAAAGATCCCGCGAAGGGCGACGGCGGACGCGCCCTGCCCGCGACTCCCGTCGGACGTGCGGTGAGATCCGGCGGGAAATCTTTCGATTCACGGCTCGCAGTCGCATTCGTGATTCGCCCCCTCTTGCGTGGCGGCCCGACTCCTCCTCTCAACGCCGTCCTTCGGGCGGCGAACGCGCTCACGACGCGACCGTCACCATCGCCGCGATCGTAGTCTTCTGCGCGTGCGCGGCCCTCGCCCGCACGAGCACCTGGACGTCCTTGGTGAGCGCGGCCAGCAGC
>JAQBQI010000536.1 GCA_028287085.1 Myxococcaceae bacterium | reverse complement strand
TCGCGCCGCGCTGGGCCGTCCGCGCGTCGTCGCGGGTCATGCCCTGGTAGAAGCCCACGTCCACCAGCATGTCGGCGACGGCCCCCTCGTCGCGCTCGTCGAGGCGCGCGTGCAGCGTGTACCCCCCGCGCGCCCCCAGCACCGCCGGAAGCTCCGCTCCGACGTTGGCCTCGCGGATCGCCTCGATGGCCGCGTCGTCGCCCGCGTCGCCGCGCCGCCAGAGCTGCTCGATCACCCGCGCGCGCTCGGCGGGGGTGCGGTTCTGCGTGAGCTTCGCCTTGCCGGTGATGCGCGTGGGGCGCACCCGGTACACGCCGATGCTGCGCACCGGCTTCGCGTAGCGCGGGTCGTCGGGGTCGATGGGCGCGTGGCGCCCCTCGGGCTGGAAGCGCGCCATCAGCGCCGTGAGCACCGCGGCCTTCTCGCGGTCGTCGTCGACGCGCTCGACGACCCCGTGCACCTGCGCGGCCCGGTAGAGCGTCGTCGCCGGGCAGGCCATCGCCTCATCAAGGAACCAGCTCGGGATGCTGGCCACCGTCTCGTCGGCCGAGAGCACCGCGGTGCGCCCGACGGCGAGCGCCTTCTCCCCCACCGTCGCCCCGTGGAAGGCGAGCGCGCCGTCGACCCACACCCCGTGGAGGGCCCGCAGCACGGGCTCCCCGGCGGGCGTGGTGGTGGCCATGCGCACGACGCCCGCGCGCGCGATGAGCCGCACGGCGTCGGCCTCGCTGGTCTGGAAGAACTGCGCCTTGCGCATCGGTCGGGGGGTGTCCATGCCCCGCAGCGTGGACGCCCACCGGCACACGGGGATGTACCGGTTCGTGGAATCACCATGGACCGGTTCGGGCGCGGTCGGCCCGCGCACGCCGAGCGCCCCGCGGCGTCGACGCCGGGGGACCTCCCGCGGGCGACCCCGGCTCCACCCCCGTCGGGCCGGGTGTCGGCAGAAAGCGCCGCGACCCCGGCTGGGCACTCCGGGTCGCCGACACCATGACTCGATCCATGGTGCCCTTCCTCGCGGTGCTGCTGTTGTTGTGCGTGGGCGGTTGGCTGCGCTCCCGGGCGCGCGCGGCGGCGGCCGAGCGTCGGCTCGCGGTGCTCGGGTCGCGCCACGCGATCGTCGTCGCCGCGCTGGGCGACTCGCACGAGGTGATCGACCGCTGCGAGCGCTGCCGCCGGCTCGCCCGCGAGGTCGCCGCCGAGCGCCACGCCGCCGAGCGCTTCGAGCGCGACCTCGCGGTGCCCGCCGTCGACTGGAACGCGCTCGTCGGCGCGCGTCAGGTCGCGCGGTAGCGCCCGCCGCGTTAACCCGGAAGCGCCTCGGTGACGCGGATGTTCCAGCGGGCGGCGAGCCAGTCGAGGAGCTGCGACTCGCCGCGGGTGATCGTGCCCGCCGCGGAGATCTCGTAGAGCGCGCCGTAGATGGCGTCGCGGGCCTCCGGGCGGGTGACCGCGTCGGCCGCGGCGCGGGTGGTCTCGTCGTCGGGGTAGCGCTCGGCCGAGCGCTCGAGCAGCGCCGCGAGCGTGTCGGCGACCTCGACCCCGGGCGCCTCGCCCAGCAGGTCACGCACGACGCCGTGCACCACCGCCTGCTCGTCGGGCGTGGTGTACCCGTCGAGGCGGATCACGGCGCGCAGCAGCGCCCCGAAGGTGAGTCGCTCGGTCTCGGTCAGGGTCTCGTTCATGGCGTCATTCCTTGGGCGCCCGCGGGCTCAGCGCCAGCGGCGCGGCGACGCTATCACGGCAGCTTCAGGGCCTCGCCGGCAGCTTCAGGGCCTCGCCGGCGGCTCTCCCCCGCCGCCACGCCGCCGCGTCGACCCGCAGCGCGCGCCCGCGGCCGAGGCGCAGGTGCTCCGCGGCGAAGCGGTCGAGCGCCGCGCGCCGCGCCTCGATCGCCTGGTCGATGACCGCGAGGGCCGCGCCCGTCGACTCGTCGCGCACCGCCGCGTCGGCCACCCGCAGTCGCGCCGCGATGGCGTCGACCGCGCCCACGCGGAAGGCCTCGTGCCAGCGCCGCGGGCGCCCCGCGCCGTGCGTCGCGGAGAGCCACTCGATGCGCCGCAGCAGCCACGCCCAGAGGGTCGCCACGGCCTCGCGGTCGCGCGCGCGGCCCGCGAGCACGAGGGCCTCGCCCTCCGCGGTGGCGAGGGTGTACGCGAGGCAGCCGTTGACCTCGGCGAGGGCCCCCGCGAGGGCGACCTTCCACGGGCGCTGGCGGCGCGCGACGTCGAGGGGTTCGTCGCGCGCGTCGGCGATGGGGTCGCGCGCCTCGACCGACTCGCGCTCGGCGTCGAGGAAGGCCGCGAGGCGGTGGCGGGTGATGAGCTCCTGCGCCTGGGCGGCCGCGGCGGCGGCCTCGTGCACGTCGGGCGAGGTCGCCAGCGCGAGCAGCTTGCGGGCGCGGTCGAGGGCCTTCTCGGGGGTCACGGGCCGTGCCGCCACGCGCTCGCGTGGGCGAAGAGGCACGCGCACTCGGCCAGCATGCCGCGCTCGGTGCCGTCGTCGACGTCGGGGCACGCCCAGCCGGGCTCGCGCACCACCGACGCGACCGCGAGGTTTCCGCGGGTCTTGAAGACGCTCCAGCGGTCGCCGGCGCCGCGGGCGGTGTCGACGCGCAGGGCGACGCGCGCGCGGTCGGGGCTGGCGCAGCCCACGACGCGGGCCGAGCCCACCAGGGAGAGGGCGAGCGCGCGCGTGGGGAGGTCGGCCGCGAGGGTGGCCTAGATCGGAAGAG
>JAQBQI010000519.1 GCA_028287085.1 Myxococcaceae bacterium | reverse complement strand
GCCGCGACCTCCACCGCGCCGAGCTCGCGCGCCGTGTCGAAGAGCGCCCGGGCCTCCCCCGCGAGGGCCGCGTCGCCGAAGGCCAGCACCACCGGCATGCGCAGCGAGCCCGCCATGGAGAGCCACCGGCGCAGCAGCGCCAGGGTCTCGTGGTCGGCGCGGTCGACCTGGTCGAAGAGCAGCGCGCACCCGGTGGGCGTCTTGGCCGCGAGGCGGTTGATCGCGCGGGCCAGCGCCTCGGGCTTCGCCCCGTCGCCGACGCGCATCACGCCGATCGAGTCGATCGCGTGCTCCTCGCCGATCCATTGCAGCGCGCGGGCGGCCGCCTCGCGAAGCGGCGCCAGGGGCCGCGCGCCCTCCTCGCAGCGCACCCGCAGCACGGCCCACCCCGGCGGCATCGGGAGCGCCATCGGCAGCTCGCCGCGCACCACCACCGAGTGACCTTCGGCCAGGGCCCGCTGCATCGAGAGGGCGTCGTGGGGGTTCATGGGGGGTTCTTACCCCGCTCCCGGCCGCAACTCCCGCTCGGGCCGTCACGATTCCGCGGGCGAACGCGTCCGAGCCCGCCCCGATCGGCGCGGCCCGTGACGGTTCGGACGCCCCGGTGGACCGATCCGGGGCCGATCCCGAGACCGCTCAGACCGCTCAGACCGCAGGGACCGAACGCCCCGCCGCCCCGGCGCCCGGCGTCGTCCGCGCCCCCAGCCTCCGCCGCAGCCTGATCCGCAACCTGACCCGCGCCCTGCTCGACTTCGAGGAGGCCGGCGACGTGAAGGCCGCCCGCATCGTCCTCACCTCCCTCAACCGCGTCTTCGGGTTGGAGGAGGAGGACGCCCGCGGCGGCCGCACCCGCGACGACGTCGACGACGCCGAAGGAGCGACATGAACGCCACCCGCAAGCTCGAGGAGGATGGCCTGCGCCAGCGCCACGTGGCGGCGCTCGCCCGCGACCTCGAGGCCCTCGCGCTCGCCGGCGACCTCGCCGCCGCGCAGCTGATCGCGGAGACGATCGCGGGCCTCATGGAGCCCGACGCCCCGGCCGGCCCGGCGCGCGGCAAGGTGATCAGCCTGGCCGACCGGCGGCGGGGCGGGTCGTGACGGCCGACGTCGACATCCCCCAGGCGCTGCAACACTACCTGTGGGGCCGCGGCTTCCCGTGCGCCGCGCTGCTGCTCTCGCGCGTCGTCGACGAGGCCGACCGCCAGCGGGTGTTGACCGAGCTGCGGCGGGAGATGCAGCGGGAGATCGAGGGGACGACCCGCCTCGCGGACTGCCACGTCGCGATGCGCCGGCCGCTCTGCCTCCGCCGCGCCCGCCGGCGGCTCGACGAGCTGAACGCGCTCTGGGTGCTCACGGAGGCCTTCGACCGGCGCTGCCAGGCGGTGGCGGGTGCGGCCCTCGCGGCGTTCGCGCGCCTGAACGGGGTCGCGTGACGGCGCTCTGGGTGGTGCCGGGGATCGCGGCGGTGGCGGCCGCGCTGGGCGTCGCCCTCGGCCGGTGGTGCAGGTGTTGACGGGAGCGCGGCGCGGCCGCGCGGAAGGGACGCGGACGAGATGAGCGAGAACGAACAACGGGACGGGATGGACGCGCTGCAGGGCGCGCTGCGCGAGGCGGCGGGGCGGCTCCGCCAATACGGCCGGCTCGCGGCCGCGCGGATGTTCGGCACGCAGCTCTCGAGCGACGGCCGCTACAAAGCCGTCGTCGACCTCTCCGAGCGGACGCTGTTCACCCGCGCGGAGATGAACGCCGTCGGCCGCCTCCTGATCGACAAGGGGGTGGTGACCGAGGCCGAGCTCACGGCGGCGATGGTCGAGGAGTACCGCCACCTCGTCGGCTCGGTCGGCAAGGGCTGGCCCGAGCTCGAGGTGCACGAGCACAGCTACACCGTGACCGACGTCGCGGCCCACGCGGCGCGCGCGAAGCGCGAGGGGTGGCCGCGGTGAAGTACTCGCCGCGGGTGGTGTTCCTGCCGATGCCGGTGCGCGACGACGTCGCGGCCGCGCTGCGCGACGCCGGGCACCGCGTGACCTGGGGCTCGCTCGAGGCCTTCGAGGCCAGCGACGCGGTGGTGATCGCCGAGATCTCGGCGTCGGCGCTCTACTACGCCGGCCTCGTCGCGGGGCGCGGCCTCGTCGGCGGCGCCCTCCCGCTGCTGCTCCTGCTCGCCGACGGCGAGCCCGGCCCCGACCCCGAGGGCTCGTGGGCGCTCATCCGCTGGGGCGCCCGCGCCACGGCGCCGACGGTGGCGGCGCTCGTCGAGCTGCTCGGGCACTGGGACCCCGTGGCGCTGAAGTTCGATCGCGCGCTCGGTGGCGCGGAAGGGAAGGGCTGAGCCGATGAGCGAGACCGAAGGAACGCGAACAGTGAGCGAGCCCACGCCGGGCTTCGAGGCCGAGGCCGTCGCGATGGGGCGCCGCCTCTTCGAGAGCAGCGGCGAGATCGGCGTGCGCATGTGCATCGTCGACTGCGGCCCCGACCGCGGGAAGATCTTCGCGGCGATGCCCGTCGAGGGCCTGCACGATCCGACGATGCTGATGTTCCGCGACAGCCTGCGCCGCGAGCGGGCCGTGGGCGTCGCGGTCATCTCCGAGGTGTGGCAGGCGTCGGTGCCCGAGGGCGGCAAGCGCTCCGACATCCCGGCCGACCTCAGCACCTACGCCGGCCGCCGCGAGCTCGTGCTGGTGCTGGTCGAGCACCGCGCCATCGATGGCGGCGCGACCCGGCACTGGGAGGCGCCCATCACCCGCGACGTCGCCGGCGCCCCGACGCTCGGGCCCTTCGCGCTGCGCGCGGGCGAGTCCCGCGGCCGCATGACCCGCCTGCTGCCGTTCGAGGGAGGCGCCCGTGGCTGACGCCGGCATCAACCCGCGCGTGCTCTGGGTCTGCGACGACGCGCTGGGCACCCACGGCGCGGAGGCGTGCCGCATCTTCCTCGCCGACAGCGCGGGCCGGCTCCCCGAGTTCGCGCGGCGGGCGCTCGAGCGGGGCGGCCCGGAGCTGCTGGCGATCGCCGTGATCGAGGTCGACGACCCGGTGGGCCGCGCCGTCGCCGACCTGCTGATGCCGGGACATGACTGGCAGGCCACGCGCGACCGCGGGCAGACGCCCGTCGGCCGGGGCCTCGCGCCGCGCGAGTTCCTGCAGGACCTGGTCGACACGTACGACCCGCGGCTGGGGCGCGCCGTGCGCGAGGCGCCCGCGGGCAGCCTGCCGGTGGTGATCGTCGCGGGCGGCACCATCGCGGTGAGCGCCGAGCCGCTGCCGGCGGGGGACGCGTGAAGGCCCCCGCGGTGCGCCGGTACGCCGAAGGAACGGAGGTGCCGGCCGAGCGCAGCCGCGCCGAGCTGGAGAAGCTCTTCACCCAGGCCGGCGCGACGGACTACGGGTCGGGCCGCAGCCCCGAGCGCGCGTGGGTGATGCTCCGCTTCGGCGGGCGCACCGTCCGCCTGGGGTTCCCGATGCCCCAGCCAGCTGCATTCGCGCGGCACGGCGGCCGGTCGCGCACCGCGAAGGAGCAGCAGTCGTTGTGCGACGCCGAACTGCGCCGACGGTGGCGGGTGCTGGTGCTGCTAGCGAAGGCCAAGCTCGAGGTGATCGCGTCGGGAGACTCCACGGTCGAGCGCGAGTTCCTCGCCGACGTCGTGCTGCCCGACAACAGCACCGTCGGCGAGCTGCTGCGCGCGCAGCTCGAGGTGACGTACCAGAGCGCGGCGATGCCCCGCGGGCTGCCGGCGCCCGGCGCGACGGGGCGCCCGTGACGGCCGCCGACGTCGCGCTCCCGCCCGGCTGGTCGCTCGCCCCCGACGGCCGCGCGCTCGTCGGGCCCGGCGGCCGCCGCACGCGCTTGCTCCCGACGCGCCCCGAGGCGGCCGCGTGGGTGAGCGAGTACCTCACGTCGCTCGCCGAGAGCCCCGGCGAGTTCGACCGCCCCGAGCTCGCGCGGCGATGGCCGACGCCGGCCGGGGCGCTGCTGGCCATGGCGGACGACGTCGCCGCGAGCGTGGACGCGACCGCGATGCTGCTCGTGCTCGCCCTCGGCGCGTCCCGCCACGGGCTCGCCTGGGCCGACGTCGCGCCGAGCTGACCCCCGCCTCCCCTCCCCCGACACCCCGAAGGAACCACCGACGATGCCGAAGCAGCAGCCCCCGAAGACCCCCGCCCGCCCGGACGTCCCGAGACGTCCCGAGACGTCCCCGCCCGCCCGCCGCGTGGTGCTCGCCTTCCTCGGCCAGAAGGGCGGCGTGGGGAAGACCACCACCACGATCGCCGTCGCGGCCGAGTGGCACGCCCGCGGCCGCAAGGTGCTCGTGGTCGACACCGACCCGCAGGGCTCGGCGCGCACCTGGGCGAGCGTCGCCGGGGACTTCGGCACCGATATCCCGACCGTGGTCGCGATGGGCGAGGGCCTCGAGCAGCCCGGGCAGCTGCCGCGCCTCGCGGCCGAGCACGAGGTCACGGTGGTCGACTGCCCGCCGCGCCTGGCGGACGTGCAGCGCGCGGTGCTCATGGTCGCCGACCTGGTCATCCTGCCGTGCGGCCCCTCGACGATGGACACCTGGGCGCTCAAGCGGTCGCTGAAGTTGGTGCGCTCGGCGCAGGTGCTGCGCCCCGAGCTGCGCGCGGTGGTGCTGGTCACGCGCCTGCAGCCGAACACCGTGCTCGGCCGCGAGCTGCGAGAGATCCTCGCGGCGGCCGAGGTGCCCGTGCTGGGGAGCCAGCTGTGCCTGCGCGTGACCTACCAGGAGGCGCCGGCGGCGGGCCTCGGGCCGACCACGCTCGCCCCCGAGAGCGCCGCGGCGGCCGAGGTGCGGGCGCTCTGCGACGAGCTGGAGGCGCTGTGGGCGTGACGAAGCGGGGCCGGCCGCGCGCGACGCTGCGCGAGCCCGACGAGAGATCGGAAGAG
>JAQBQI010000499.1 GCA_028287085.1 Myxococcaceae bacterium | reverse complement strand
AACGACCCGCCCGAGCTGGTGCAGGCGGGCCACGAGCGCTACGAGGTGGCCTGCGCCCGCTGCCACGGCCCCGACGCGGCGGGCGGCGCCCTCGACGACCGCGACGTCACCAACGAGCGCCTCGAGGCCTCGCTGCACGCGGGCTCCGACAACGGGGGGCTCATGCCCGCCGTGGCGCCGGCCGACCTGCGCGAGGAGCACCTCCCGGCGCTGCGCGCGTACCTCCGCTCGGTGGGCGCGCTCCGCGTCGAGTGAGGGCCGCGCGGCGGCCGTCGGGAATATCGTGACGGGTAAAGCCCGGCGCGCGCTAGCGTGACTGCCACAGTGGGGTCGGGTGCCGCAGTCGGCGGGGCCGACCCTGTGGCGTTTTCGCGGCAATCCCCGCGGGACCGCGCTGGCCTTGTGATTGCTCACTCTGCTCCGCCCGTCGCAGCCGATCGCACCCGGGCGGGTGCGGCCGCGCGACGCGAACCCCCACGAGGAGAACAGCCATGGACAAGCAGCCGACCCGCGCATCGAACGACCCCCTCGAGACCAACCTCGCGTCGCGCCCGCAGTGGTGGACCGACAAGCACACCTCGACCTGGGACCGCGTGAAGGAGGCCCTGCGCCGCGACTGGGAGCAGACCCGCGCGGACTTCTCCGCCGACGACGCCGTCGACCTGAACCAGAACGCGGCCGACACGGTGAAGCAGGCCGTGGGGGCGCAGCCGCTGCCACCGCCGACGGTGAAGACGCACCCCGACGACCCGCAGGACGCCGCCAAGGCCGTCGAGAAGCGCATCAAGGAGCAGGGCAAGGCCGAGGAGAAGCTGGTCGAGGCCCGCACCGACGTGGCCGTCGAGCAGGTGCGCGCGCAGGGCAAGGTCGTGGCCGAGCAGCAGGCCGCGCAGGAGAAGCTGGCCGCCGAGCAGCGCAGGCTCGGGGAGATCAGCGCCGAGGCGCGCGAGGCGGCGGCGAAGACCCAGCGCGACGCGCAGGAGAAGATCGCGAAGCAGCAGCAGAAGATCGCCGAGGTGCGCGCCGACGCGGGGCAGAAGATCGCCGAGGTGCAGCAGAAGGCCGGCGAGAAGATCGCCGAGGTGCAGCAGAAGGCGGCCGAGAAGGTCGGCGACGCGCTGCCCTGGGCCCGCGTCGAGCCCGCGGTGCGCTACGGCTACGTGGCGCGG
This sequence comes from Myxococcaceae bacterium, assembly GCA_028287085.1. Lineage (GTDB taxonomy): Bacteria > Myxococcota_A > Polyangia > Polyangiales > SCUS01. The sequence continues at coordinate 1,519 of JAQBQI010000499.1, read as the reverse complement.
CTGCAGTACCCCGAGGCGGGCGGCTGGGACGACGCGCTCGACGGCCGGCTGCGCAGCGAGTGGACCCAGATGCGCGGCGACGGCTCGTGGGAAGACGTGCGCCCGCACGTGCGCCGCGGCTGGGACGCGGCCGCGCGCAACAGCGTGGTCTGAGCGCGCCCGGGATCGTGTCCGCGGTGCTTGACGCCGCGCGGAGGGCTCGCGTAGAACCCGCAGCCTTCCGTCGAGGACAGAGCCGGGTGCTTCACCCTGCAACCTCGAGACAACCTGGAGGATTCGACTATGTACGCCGTCATCAAGACCGGTGGTAAGCAGTACCGGGTAAGCCCCGGCGACCGGCTCCGCGTGGAGAAGCTGCCCGGCGATCGTGGCAGCACGATCTCCTTCGATCAGGTGCTCATGGTGGGTGGCGAGTCCATCCGCGTGGGCACGCCCTCCGTCACGGGCGTGACCGTCAACGCGACCATCGTCGCGCAAGACCGCGCCAAGAAGATCATCGTCTTCAAGATGAAGCGCCGGAAGAACTACCGTCGCAAGAACGGCCACCGTCAGCCGTTCACCGAGCTCCACATCACGGGCATCGAGGGCTAAAGCGCCATGGCACACAAAAAGGGTCAGGGGTCGTCCCGCAACGGCCGCACCAGCAACGCCCAGTTCCGCGGCATCAAGGTCTACGCGGGGCAGGACATCCGCGCGGGCGGCATCATCGTGCGCCAGGTCGGCAGCACCGTGCACGCCGGCAACAACGTCGGCACCGGCAAGGACTACACGCTCTTCGCCCTCATCGACGGCGTCGTGAAGTACGAGCGCACCAAGAACGATCGCAAGAAGGTCTCGGTCTACCCGGGCATCTCCAGCGACGCCGCCAAGGCCGCGCCCGCCTCCGCCTGATTCTCCCCTCCCCCGTCTCCGCCCTCCCCCAGCATCAACCGAAGTCCACCCACGGCGACGACCGCGTCACCGCCGGGGCGCTTCCCGTCGCGTCGGCCCAGCGCGCCAGCCCGGCCTCCGTCGCGCAGGCCACGGTCACCCGCACGCCCGCCCCGTCGCTCTCGGCGCGCGCCACCCAGCGCGCCTCGTCGGCGTCGTGCGCCCACCACGTCGCCGCCCGCCCCGCCGCCACCGCGCGCCGCCACTGCGCCGTCGCCCGCGCGCCCGACCACACCCTCCCCTCGCCCGCCCGCGCGTAGCAGCGACCCTCGCCCGCCCCTGCCATCAACGCCGTCGCGTCGGCCACCGTCGCGCTGCGCCCCCACCACGCGCCCGCCTCCGCCTCGTCGACGCGCACCGTCACGGCGCGCGTCGTCTCCTCGCCGTCGACCACCAGCGTGAGCCGCAGCTCGCCCACGCCCGCGCGCACCGCCACGCCCAGCGCCTCGCCCACCAGCACGCCGTCGAGGCCGTCGCCCGCGCGCCACCCCAGCGTCGGCGACGAGAGCCCGGCCCCCGCGCGAAACATCCCCGCGCCGCCCCACGCGCTCCACCCCGCGGCGGGCTTCGCGGCGGAGCGCAGTCGCGC
>JAQBQI010000497.1 GCA_028287085.1 Myxococcaceae bacterium | reverse complement strand
ACCGCGTACGCCGCGGGCCGCGGCGTCACCGCCGACGAGGTGATCCGCCGCGACGCGGCCGAGTGGCAGCGGCGCGCGGGCGCCCTCGCCGTGCCCGAGCACCTGTCGGAGAGCATCCCCGCGGCCGACCGGGCGCGCGTCGTGCGGGCGGCGCGGCGGGCGATGTACCACGTGCTCAACGGCACCGACGCGGCCACCGGGATGGTCGTCGCGTCGATCGCCCGGCAGGCGCCCTACGGCCTCGACTGGCCGCGCGACGGGGCCTTCTTCGACGACGCCTTCGACGTCGGGGGGCTGTCGGCCAACGCCACGCGGCGGCTCGACTGGGCGCTCCCGCTGGCGCGCGAGACGGCCCTCGGGCAGTCGGCGATCAACCCGCTGACCGACCCGCGGCCGCCCATCGACCCGCGCACCGGCACGCGGCAGTACCCCGAGGCCGCGTGGGAGATGAACTATTACAACACCGGCGCGATGGGCGGGTTCTTCCGCTTCGAGATCGACAACACCGCGCTGATGGTGTGGTCGGCCTCGACGCACCTGGCGTTCTTGTCCAATGAAGAGCGCGCGACGGTGGCGGCGCGCTGGTGGCCGCGCATCCGCCGCAGCGCCGACCTGCTGGCCGACTGGCGCGACGCCGACACGGGGCTCCCGGCGCTCGCCAACGAGGACGACAACGCGGTCTTCACGGCGACGCTGCACGGCGGCACCACGGTCTTCGCGGCGCTCGAGGCCTCGGCGCGGGTGGCGCGGCTGATGAACGAGACGGCCGTCGCCGCGCGCTGGGAGCGCCGCGCGTCGGAGCTGCGCGACGCCCTCGTGGCGCGCTTCTACGACCCGACGATGCAGCGCTTCGTCAACGACGTGAGCGGCGCGGCGGCGAGCAACCCGGGCTCGTCGGCGCTCGGCGCGACGGCGTGGATGGTGTGGCCGGCGGCGATGTTCCCGGTGAGCGACGCGCGCGTGGCGCGGCAGATGCGGAGCGACATGGAGCGCGTGCTCGCGGCGCTGCGCGGCGACCCGGGCACCGAGGGCGGGGCCTACCTGACCAAGACGATGCTGGCGGCGGCGGTCTTCGTCGCGCGCGGCGGCGACCCGGCGGTGCGCCCGCTGGTCGAGGAGGCGCTCGTGCGCATGGCGCGCGACGTGATCACCGACGACACGCAGGTGATGGGCGAGGTGTTCATCACCATGCGCGACGCCGACGGCGGCGTAACGGGCCGCGAGAACCGGGTGTCGATCCCGCACCTGTGGGAGGCGACGCTGTTCTATCTGACCACGATGGCGCTGAGCGAGCCGGCGCGCTTCGACTTCGACCGGCGCGCGCTGCCCGCCGCGATGACGCCGCCGCCGGGCACGGTGCCGCTGCCGGTTCCGATGGTCGATGCGGGGATGGTCGCGATGGACGCCGCGGTGACGACCGACGGCGGCGCGATGGACGCGGCGGTGACGCCGGCCGCGCCGGGCGACGAGGGCTGCGGGTGCGCGGTGCCGGGGCGCGCGGGCGGCGCGCGCGGATGGCTGGCGCTGGGCGCGCTGGGGCTGTGGGCGGCGCGGCGGCGGCGCGAGAACCCGCGCGCTTGACCCGTCCGGGCGAGTTGGGCACCTATCCCACCGCCATGCCGACCTTCGAGTTTCAGCCCCTCCTCGACGCCCATCCCCACGACACGCCCTACCGGCTCGTCACCACCGACCACGTCGCCACGGTCGAGGCCGCCGGGCGCTCGTTTCTCACCGTCGAGGCCGCCGGGCTCACCCGCCTCGCCGCCGAGGCCATGCGCGACATCGCCCACCTGCTGCGCCCCGGCCACCTCGCGCAGCTCCGCAAGATCCTCGACGACCCGGAGTCATCCGACAACGACCGCTTCGTCGCGCTCGACCTGCTCAAGAACGCCAACATCGCCGCCGGGGGGATCCTCCCGATGTGCCAGGACACCGGCACCGCCATCGTGGTCGGCAAGCGCGGCCAGGACGTGCTCACGACTGGCAACGACGAGGAGAGCCTCGCGCGCGGCGTCTTCGACACCTACGCCACCACCAACCTGCGCTATTCGCAGCTCGCCCCATTGGACATGTACAGGGAGGTCAACACCGGCAACAACCTGCCGGCGCAGATCGAGCTCTATGCCACCAGGGGCGATGAGTACCACTTCCTCTTCATGGCCAAGGGCGGCGGCTCTGCCAACAAGAGCTACCTCTATCAAGAGACCAAGAGCCTCCTCAACCCGCAGAGCCTGATGGCCTTTCTCGAGGCCAAGGTGCGCACGCTGGGCACCTCCGCCTGTCCCCCCTACCACCTCGCCATCGTCATCGGCGGCACCTCCGCCGAGTACGCCCTCAAGACCGCCAAGCTCGCCTCGGCGCGCTACCTCGACGAGCTCCCGCCCGACGGCAACAAGCTCGGACGCGCCTTCCGCGACCGCGCCCTCGAGGCCGACGTGCTCGCCATGACCCAGCGCATCGGCGTCGGCGCGCAGTTCGGCGGCAAGTACTTCTGCCACGACGTGCGGGTCATTCGACTGCCGCGCCACGGGGCCTCGTGCCCGGTCGCCATCGCCGTCTCCTGCTCGGCCGACCGCCAGTGCCTCGGCAAGATCACCCGCGAGGGCATCTTCCTCGAGCAGCTCGAGCACGACCCCGCCCACTACCTCCCCGTCCCCACCCCGCAGGACCTCGGCGGCGCCGTCGTGAACGTCGACCTCAACCGCCCGATGGCCGAGGTGCGCGCCGAGCTCTCGCGCCACCCGATCAAGACGCGCCTCTCGCTCAGCGGCACGCTCATCGTCGCGCGCGACATCGCCCACGCGAAGTTCAAGGAGCGCCTCGACCGCGGCGAGGGCTTGCCCGATTACCTGAAGCAGTATGCCGTGTACTACGCCGGGCCCGCGAAGACGCCGGCGGGCTACGCGTCGGGGTCCTTCGGTCCAACCACGGCGGGGCGCATGGACGCGTACGTCGACCAGCTCCAGGCGGCGGGCGGCAGCCTCGTGATGCTCGCCAAGGGCAACCGCTCGCCGGCGGTCACCGCGGCGTGCAAGAAGCACGGGGGCTTCTACCTGGGCTCCATCGGCGGCCCCGCCGCGCGCCTCGCGCAGGACTGCATCAAGAAGGTCGAGGTGCTCGAGTACCCCGAGCTCGGCATGGAGGCCGTGTGGAAGATCGACGTGGTCGACTTCCCGGCCTTCATCGTGGTCGACGACAAGGGCCACGACTTCTTCGCGGGCCTCACCGCCGGGCCCAAGCTCGACGTCGTGGGCTAAAGGGGTTTAGCCCGTCGGGGGCGCCACGCCCCGGGGGTGGCGCGGGAGCAAGAACCGCAAGGGCGCAAGGGTCGCAAGGAACGGAAGGGATGAGATGGGAGGTGATGGGCTCGGATCCAGCACCTCCCGTCTCATCCCTTCCCGTTTCGTCCCTTCCGTTCCTTGCGACCCTTGCGCCCTTGCGGTTCTTGCTCCCCCGCCGATCGCGGGGCGGAGGGTCTACGTCGAGCTCAGCCCAGCTGCGCGCGCAAAAAGGCCACCGTGCGCTCCCACGCGAGCGTCGCCGACGGGGCGTCGTAGGCGCCCGCGTCGCCCTCGCGCATGAAGGCGTGGCCCGCCTCGTAGAAGTGCAGCTCGAAGCTGCGCCCGGCGGCCTTCGCCGCGTCGGCCAGGGCCTGCGGGCGCTCGACCGGGATGATCGGATCGCGCCGCCCGTAGTGCCCCAGCAGCGGCGCGTCGGTGCGCGACCAGTCGACGTACTCGGCCTTGGGCGTGCCGTAGAAGGGCACCGCCGCCGCGAGGCCCGGCACCGCGCAGGCCGCGGCGATGGCCACCGCGCCGCCGAGGCAGAAGCCCGTCACGGCGACCTTGCCGTTGACCGACGGGAGCGCGCGCAGGGCGTCGGCCGCGGCGGCGACGATGCGCACGGCGTCGGGGGTCTTCATCGCGCCGGAGAGCTGCATCGCCTCGGCGGTGTCGGCGGCGACGCGGCCGTCGTAGAGGTCGACCGCGAGCGCGACGAAGCCTTCGGCGGCGAAGCGGTCGGCGAGGCGCCGCATGTCGTCGTTGAGGCCGTACCACTCGTGCGCGAGGATGACGGCGCCGGCCGGGGCGTCGCCCGCGGGGAGCGCGAGGGCGCCGTGGACGGCGCGGCCGTCGGCGGTGAAATCGAAGGGGTGGGTCATGCCGACGGTGGTGCGGCCTCCGGGGCGGTCGCGTCAACGGTCGTGGTGTTAGGCTGGCGAAACGATGGCTGGACGCACCTTCGCGATCGGGGACATCCACGGCGAGCTCGAGCACCTGCGCACGCTCATCGCGCGCCTGCCCGACGTGGGCCGCAGCGACACGGTGGTGTTCATGGGCGACTACGTCGACCGCGGCGCGCACTCGCGCGAGGTCGTCGAGGTGGTGCGCGGGCTCGACCGCGACGTGGGCTGCAACGTCGTGTGCCTGCGCGGCAACCACGAGGACGCGTGGCTCAAGGTCGTCGACGAGGGCTGGCCGGGCTTCGTGATGCCGCCGGGCAACGGGTGCCTCGCCACGATGCGCTCGTACACGGGCGGCGACCCGGGCGGCCCGCGCACCAAGGAGGAACTCCTCGCGCTGCTCACGGGGCGCTTCTTCCCCGACGAGACCGTGGCGTGGTTTCGCGCGCTGCCGCTCTGGTACGAAGACGAGCACGCCATCTACGTGCACGCGGGCCTCACGCCCGACGAGGAGGGCAACTACCTCCACCCCCGCTACGCCCTCAACCCCACGGCGATGCTGTGGACGCGCACCGAGGCCTTCTTCCGCAACTACCGCGGCAAGCGCGTCGTCGTGGGCCACACCCACACCATGGAGCTGCCGCAGGAACTCTCGACCTACACGGTCGACGACCCGACCGACCTCTGGGCCGGCCCCGCGGTGGTGGCCATCGACACGGGCTGCGGCCGCGAGGGCTTCCTCACCGCCGTCGAGCTGCCGTCGATGAAGGTCTACGAGTCGCGCTGAGTCACCCGGTCTCGGTCGACCCGCCGCGCTCGACGCGGGCCTCGTCGCGCTCGCGCCGCGAGGGGTTCACCCGCACCAGCCCGTGGTCGCCGTCGACCAGCGCCACGTCGCCGTCGCTCGCCCAGTTCACGATGCCCGCCGCCTCGCAGACCGCCGGCACGCCGATGAGCTCGACGATCGCGCGCGCGCGGCCGGGGGGCACCGGCCCGGAGAGCACCAGCGCCGCCGGGTGCGCGCGCGCCGCCAGCAGCAGCTCGAAGACCGTCACGGTCTCGCCCACCCAGACGGCCCCCTTCGGCGCGGGCGCCGCGCCCTCGTGCGCGAGCATCACCCGCAGCGCGTCGCAGAGCTCGGACATCTCCATCGCCCGCTCGGTGATGAGCGGCACGTCGGTGATGCGCGCCGCCCGCGTGGCCTCGCGCGCCACCTGCGCCAGCGCCTGACCGAGGCCGCGGCCCCCGGCGAGCTCGAGGGTGCGCTCGCGCAGCCGGCCGTCGTCGAGGATGGTGCGCGACAGCACCAGGAAGGTCGCGTCGAGGCCGCGGCGCTCGGCCGCGCGGGCGTGCAGGTCGAGGGTGGCGTCGCAGGCGTGCAGGGCGCGCTCGAGGGCCTTGGCGTGGTCGCGCGCGCTGGCCTTGGCGTCGGCGGCCGAGGCGCGGGTCGTG